>CAZYSF010000498.1:0-2050 GCA_964649635.1 uncultured Anaerolineales bacterium
CAGGGGGAGGACGCGCCGAAGCGGATCTGCGCCGCGCTGCGGAAGGCCGACCGGGCCGGGGCGGATGTCGTCCTGCTGGTGCGCGGCGGCGGAAGCATCGTGGATCTGTGGGCCTTCAACGATGAATCGGTGGTGCGGGCCGTCGCCGCGATGCAGACCCCGGTCGTCACCGGAGTCGGGCATGAGTCGGATTTCACCCTGGCGGATTTCGCCGCCGATCTGCGCGCTCCGACCCCGTCGGCGGCCGCGGAACTGGCCTCGCCGGATCGCGCTGAATTGCTGGAACAGATCGCGCTGCACCGACGGCGTTTGGATTTTTGCATGGAATCCGTCCTGCGTGAAAACCGGGACCGGCTTCGATCGATAACGATCCGGCTGCAGGCGGTTTCGCCGCTGCACCGGCTGCAGAACATCCGCCAGCAGGTGGACGATTTGTCGCGCCGGGCGGAGGCGTCGATCCGCAGCCGGCTTTCGCTTCAGCGCTCGCGCCTGGACGGGCTGGCGCGCGTGCTCGAGGGGATGGGCCCGGCCCGGGTGCTCGAACGCGGGTATGCGCTCATCTGGAGCGAGGCCGACGGCAGCCTGGTCCGGTCGGTCCGTCAGGCGCCTGCGGGAGCGATGCTGCGCGTTCAGGTTGCGGACGGGAAGCTGGCCGCCCGGTCGGAAGGCGCGGAATAAGCCGCGGCGATGCGGGGGCGTCGGCTGTAACGGGATTGTCGGAGAGGAGCGAGGGGAATGGCACCGAGACCGAAAAAAACATCCGATCAGGAACCCAACTATGAAAAGGCTTATGCCGAGTTGCAGGAGATCGTAACCAAACTCGAATCCGGAGAAATCCCCCTGGAAGAGGCGCTGGCGCTCTATGCGCGCGGGCAGGCGCTGGCCAAAACCTGCGCCGGGCTGCTGGATAAGGCGGAGCTGCGGATCCGGGAACTCGGAAGTCCGCTCGAAGAAGCCGCGCAAGACGATTGACAGGAGATTTGTTGAACCATGGAGTTATTACAGAACAAAGTGCTGTGGTGCGTGACGGTGGCGTGGTTCATCGCCCAGTTCAGCAAACCCTTCGTGCAATACCTGCGCACACGCGAGTGGGCCTGGTCGTGGTTCTTCAGCGCCGGCGGCATGCCGTCCACCCACTCGGCGATCATGACCGCCGCAACCACCGCGCTCGGGATGCAGCTGGGATTCGACTCGCCGGAATTCGCCTTAAGTATCGCCATCTGCATGGTGGTGCTGTATGACGCGGCCGGAGTCCGGCGGCAGGCCGGGGAGCACGCGCGGGTGATCAACGCGATTATCGATGACTTCTCGCACGGGCACCCGTTAAAGGAAGAGAACCTGAAGGAGCTGCTCGGACATACGCCGGGGGAGGTGATTGTCGGTACTGTAGTCGGGATCACCGTCGCGATCGTTATCATGCTTAATGTGGGCGGGTGATCGATTCGCCTCCAGTGCTTTATGTGGTAAATTATTGCCACAGAGAGCACAAAGAAGATTCAAAAAAACTAAAATAATTATCAGTAATGAATTATTAACAGGTTGTTGAAAAAGTCGGTCGAGCCCGCCCCGGCGGGTCGGGCCGGGGTAGCGCGCGCGCTTTGCGGGCGCATCGAGACCGTGCCAAATTACCGGTGGTCTCCCTGGCCCAGCCCGCCAGGGCGGGCGATACGCAAAAACCGCTACTCGACCACCAATCCCATAACTTTATTTGTGTCTTCTGTGCCCTTTGCGGCAAATATTTTTCACCAAAAAAGCATAAAAGGTATAAAACGGATCGTCATTCCCGCGAGTACTTGGCGGGAATCCAGGATCAGCTTAGCAAACCACTGGATGCCCGCGTGATCCCAGCGGGCATGACGGATCCATCCTATGAAGTCGTTTTCCCCGCCCTCGGACGGATTCGCGTGAGCACCGCCTGGACCATGGAACGCGCTTCGGTCGACCCGAGCGCAAAGCTCGCCGCGCCAAAGACGGCGGTACCGAGCAAAATTCCACCCAATCCCAGAATCCAAATTGAAGCGGATCCCGCGGCGCCGGACCAGATCCACAA
>CAZYSF010000499.1:0-18583 GCA_964649635.1 uncultured Anaerolineales bacterium
CGGATGGATGTTCCTTTCCTACACGCTGGATGACCCGGTCCGGAAGGCGGATTGTCTCCGGAAAGTCCTGGCGATCAATCCGGAAAATATAGAAGCGCAGGCGGCGCTGGAGCAACTGTTGGGCGCTCCCATAACAGGTTCCGCGGAATCCGGCTCAGCGCCGGCCACCGCGCTCCCAGCTTCCCCGGTCCAACCGGCGCAGGCCGCTTCCCCGTCAGCGCCGCCCGCAAAATCGGCTCCCATGGCCGGGTCTTTGGCGTCGCCTGCCGCTCCGGCGCCTGTATCCGCTTCGAACAAACCGCCTTCGTCTGTGGCGCAAACCGCCGAGACAACCGCTCCACCGACGGTTCCGGAAGCCAAAGCCGCACCCGCGGTTCAGCCTGCCGCACCTGCGCCTTCAGAGGCGCCGACCATGGTCCACGCCTCTCCCTTTACCGTTGGCATCGATCACGTCAACGATAATCTATCCGTCATCCCGGAAGTGGGATTTCCCGCACCCAACCCACAAGCGGCGCGGCCACCGCAGCCCTCCGTAAATCCATTTCCCCCACAATCGGTGTCTCACATCCAAAAGCCGGGACCCCCACCGTTGCCGGACCAAAGACAAGCGCCCGCCGCAGCTGCGGGCACTAAAATACCTGCACCAGCAATGCCCGGCCAGCTTGCCAAGGCAGCCGGAGAGCCTCCGGTAAGAAATACTAGTCCGCTTGCCCAAGCGGCCGGACAGCCTCCGGCAAGAAATACAGGCCAACTTGCCCAAGCGCCCGGACAGCCGCCGGTAAGAAAGACCGGACAGCTTGCCCAGGCGGCCGGACAGCCGCCGGCAAGAAAGACCGGACAGATTGCCGCCACAGCCGCACCAGAGGCACTCGCGCCGAAAAAACAGCGCAGCGCCGGCTGCACCTGCCTTGTGGTTGGAATCATTCTGGCATTGATCGCGGCCGGAATTGGTGTGGGATTGTATTTAACGGGGAATCTGCCGATCTTTTTCACCGGCGGTGTCAATCCGGACGAAACCGTTCCACCGGTCTTACAGGATACGCCGACGCAGTTCCAGCTTCCGCCCCGGGCGACGGACACACCGACACCGACGCTAACCCGCACGGCGACCATTACCTACACGCCCACCATCACCCCCAGCCCGACGTTGGCGCCGCCCGATGCGACTGTGCAAGCGGACATGGCCAGGTTGATAAAGGAGGTCGAAGATATCCGGGGGTTGAAGATGGAGGGCAGTGTTCCGGCCTACATCGTGGACCGGGACCAAGCGGAAGCCATTTTGCAGGCCGACCTCGACCGGATCGATTACAGCGAGACGATCAGGATCGAAGCCAAAGCCCTGGCGGTGCTCGGTTTCATCAAACCGACCTATGATCTGGCCAAGTACGCCACATCCAGGCAGGCGGACGGAGTCCTCGGTTTTTATATGCCGTATAACCGGACGATGTATATCATCGGCAACCGCTTTGCCGGCATGGAACGATGGACTTTTTCCCACGAATTCGACCATGCGCTCGTCCACAGCGTTTATCCGGACTCCATGGCCTCGCAGGGGGACCCGCTTTGCGCCAACGATTCGCAGCGCTGCGAGGCGATTCGCGCCCTGGTGGAGGGGGATGCCATGTTGGTTGATGAAATGTGGCGGGATCAGTACGCCACGGCATACGATGAGCGTGATATTGCCCTCTCCCCATACCAATTGATAATGCCTCCGGAACAGAACACACCGGCATATATGTATCCAAGCATGTTGTTTACGTATCTCGGCGGTGAAATCTTCGTCTACACGCTCTGGAAAAAGGGCAATTGGGCGTTGGTGAACGAGGTTTATGAAAAACTGCCGGACAGCACGGAACAAATACTCCATCCGGAAAAATTCCTGGCTGGCGAAAAACCGGTTGCCATGGACGTCCCGGAGCTGGCAGCCGCAATCGGAGAAGGTTGGTCGTTGATTAAATCCGACAGCTTGGGAGAGTTTAAAAGTTACCTCCTGCTGGCGTTCGGCGCGGACAATCCTGCGCAACTGTCCAGCGATACGGCCGCAGAGGCCGTCGCCGGCTGGGGCGGCGACCATTACCTGGTGTTTGAATCGGCCGAGAGGGAGGAATTGCTATTGACGGCCGAATGGGCCTGGGATACGGATGCGGATGCGGCACAATTTTTCGCCGCGCTGGAAGACTATCTGGACAAACGCTTCCGCGGGGGGGCGGTGGCGGCGGTTGCCGGTAAATGCTGGTCGATGAATGATACTTCGACCTGTGTATACCGGTCGGGGAAGAGCATTTTGTGGCTCACAGGGCCGGATATGGGAATTTTCGATGCCGTCCGTTTAGCTTATGGTAACTATTGACCGGTGGATACCCGGCAGGGAAAAATAAAACGCCCGGCGGCCGCCGGGCGTTTGTAAACATCCTCACCGAAAATTCTCAACATTCGCTGAACCCGCAGGCATAGCATTTGCGGCAGCCTTCTTCATTGACCACGGCGGCCTCCCCACACTGCGGACAAAGGTCGCCGATTTTCATTTTCATCTGTGCCGGAGAAAGCGCGTCGATGTCCGTCGCAGGAAGCTTTCCGGTTTTATCGGTTTCCCCCTCGGGGAGAGGGCCCTGCAGATAATCCGCCAGCACGTGCGCCACGCCGTCCGGGAGCGAGAGCACGCGGTTCGGTCCGAATCCCAGCGGCCGGCCTCCGCCGATACCGGCCAGCTGGCGCACCACTTCGAGCAGACGATCCTTGGGAGGAACGGGGGAACCCAGTCGGAGGATGTATGAAATCAGCCGTCCGAGCGCTTCCGAAACGGCGGCGGTTTCCGAACCGGCCTTGGCGGTGGCAATGAACACCTCGAACGGCTGGAATCCGTCGTTTTCATTCACTGTGACGAATGCCTTGCCGAGCGGCGTATCCACCTGGAAGGTCGCCCCGGGAAGCCGGCGCGGACGCGGGCGTTTGGTTTCATACCACAACGGGATCAGCTGGTCGTCGGTGGGGGTCGCCGTCGGGATCATGGTGACGGGGTGGGGGACGTCATCCGTTGCCGGGGAAAGGATCGAGACATCCAGGCCTTTGTTCTTGGCCGTTTCCGCCGTTTCCAAGACGACCTGTTGGCGGGAACCGGTGATGAATACCGTCAATCCTTTGCAGCCCAATTCCCAGGCCAGTTGATAGGCTCCGGAAACGTCGGCCTCCGTCGCGTCCGGCGGGAAGTTGATCGTCTTCGAGAGGCTGTTATCGACGAACGCCTGCAGGGAGGCTTGCATGCGGACATGTTCTTCGGCGGAAATATCCTCCGATACGACGAACCGGCTGCGGACGGCTTCAGGAATTTCATCGATCCCCTGGCAGGAACCCTGTTGGATCACTTTCTCCACGGTCTGTTGATAAACCGGCTCGTCGAGGCCCAGGTCCTTCAAGGCTTGGTCGAACATGGGGGAGACGTACGGCAGCTGCAGGTCCTTGCCGTTGTCGTTGACATGGCGGATGTAGGCCAGGGCAAACACCGGCTCGCAGCCGTACCCTTCGCAGCCCGCGACCGTTGCGATCGTTCCGGTCGGGGCGATCGTGCATTGGGCCGCGTTGCGCAGGCCGTGCGATTTGATCCCGCGCGTAATTTCCGTCCAATCCACCGCCGGGCGGTGAAAATCCCGGGTATAGGGGGCAAGCGGCTTGGGCTGCTCCCATTTCAGATCCGCCGGATCGTATACGCTGCCGCTGATCGCCGGGAAGGCGCCGCGGTCCTTGGCCAGCGCGACGCTGGTCTTCATCGAGTGGAAGCGGATGAACTCCATGACCTGCGATGCGAATTCCTGGCCTTCCGCGGACCCGTAGCGGATCCCGGTATGGTACATCAGGTCCGCGAGCCCCATCAGCCCCAGCCCGATCCGCCGCGCGCGGAACGCCGCCTCCTTGAGTTGCGGGACGGCTGGAACATAGGCGTTCACGGCAACGACGTCATCAAGGAACCGGGTGGCGAGGGCCACGTCCTTGCGCATTTTTTCCCAATCCACCCTGCCGCCCCGCCCGAAATGCCGCGAGAGATTAAGCGACCCGAGGCAGCAGTTCTCGTACGGGCCGAGCCATTGCTCGCCGCATGGATTGGTGGCTTCCAAATCGTACAGGTGGGAGACGGGATTATAGCGGTTGGCGGTGTCCAGGAAAAGCATCCCGGGCTCGCCGTTGTGGTGCGCCTGGTGGACGATTTTTTCGTACAACTCGCGGGCCCGGACCGTGCGGTAAGTGCGGATCGGAACGCCGGCGCGCTCGGCTTGCTCCAGGGTTCCATTGAACTTGCGGTACCCCGGCGCAAACACATCCGGAAATCGCAGGCACCATTCCCCGTCGTCGCGGACCGCCTCCATGAAGGAATCCAAAATGCCGACCGAAATGTTGAAATTGGTGATCGCGTTTTCCTGGGTTTTGCAGGTGATGAATTCCTCGATATCCGGGTGGTCGATCCGGAGCACGGCCATATTGGCGCCGCGGCGGGTGCCCCCCTGGGCGATTTCGCCGAAGGCCTTGTCATACACTCTCAGGAATCCGACCGGTCCGGTAGCCTGGCCGGCGGAGGAATTAACCAGCGCGCCCTTGGGCCGGATGCGCGAGAAGGAAAAACCGTTGCCGCCGCCGGTCTGTTGGATCAGCGCCGCGTTGCGCAGAGTCTGGAAGATGCCGGATTCCTCGCGGCCCATATCGTCGGAGATGGGGAGTACGAAACAGGCGGCCAGTTGGCCCAGCGGAGTCCCGGCGCCGGTGAAGGTCGGGGAGTTGGGGAAAAAACGCAGTCCGGCGAGGAATTCATAGAATGCCTTGGCTGTTTCCTCGACGTCGCCGCCGTATTCGGCTTCGGCTTGCGCGACGTGGATCGCGACGCGCCAGAACATCTCCTCAACCGTCTCGGAGGGCTTTCCATCGGGCCCGCGCCGGAGGTAGCGTTTTTCCAGGATGATCCGGGCGTTGGGCGACAGGATCACCGGCTCCAGGGAAGGCCGGCCATTCCCCTTGATTTTCGATTTCTCCGAGACGGGTGCGGAATGGGTCATGCCATCCTCCAGGGAAAAAATAACGCGTACGGTCAACTGCCGGCGGCCGGATCAGCCGCTTTCGCGCAGCAGGTTGTTGATTTCGTCGCGGATGGAGCGCAGGTCGTCGAACCGCAGATAGACGATCGCATACCGGATGTAGGCGATATGGTCGAGTTCCTTCAGCGCCGAAATCACCATATCCCCGATGACACGGCTGGAAATTTCCGGTTTATTCATTTGCTGCAAAGCGGCTTCCACCTCGCCGACGATTCGGTCGATCTCCGACGCCGGGACCGGGCGTTTGGCGCAGGAGATGCGGATGCCGGAAGCCAGCTTCTCGCGGTCGAATTCCTCGCGGGTTCCGTCATGCTTGATCACCAGCGGGGTGGAGACGATCGGCCGTTCGTAGGTGGTGAAGCGCTGATGGCAATCCAGGCATTCCCTGCGGCGCCGGACTCCTCCCCGCACATCATGGGTGGTGTCGATGACTTTGGCGTCGTCCCTGCCGCAGAAAACACAGCGCATTAGAACATATATTCTACGCCACAGATGGCGATTCGGACGTTCACCTACCGATATTTTCGGTAGGACTGCATTTTATCATCCCGATAGACCGGAATCAATGAGTTAGTTATCCACAAACCTTAAAAAATTGTGGATAACTCAATCCCGATAGCGAGTTGAAAGGTTCCAAAGGTGATGCCGCACTGGGGGTGTTCTATACAGCCGCGTTACACATTGCGAACACTAGGAAGTTCGTACCTGCGAACGATTAAATTCCTTTTCTCTTGGAATTCCATAATAAACGCGGTGGCGGTAAATAATGAATTCCTAAAATATTCGTTCCGGCGTCCGATTTCGCCTTGCGGACGATCGATCGGCCGTTTCCACCTGTCGAAGGGATGGTATCCGGACCGGACCAGGCGTTACGCTTCCATTTATTAACAAGTATTAAAGAAATCCGGCCATGGAACGCGGTGTAACTGCAGTCCGCAATCCCATGGCCGGAGGATTTCAACCAGTCCCGAATTATTTCTTCGGTTCCTTCGACTCCTTGGCGTCCTTGGCAGGCGCGGCTGGAGCCGCTTCCTCTTCGCCCTCTTCCAGTTTCTTGCCCTTCTCGATGACTTCCACTTCGCCGGGAACGGCAGCGACCACAGGCGCGACCACTTCCTCTTCCGCCATCTGGGCCGTCACGGTTACCACGGTCTCATCGGTACCCATCAGCACGCGGATCCCGCCCGGCAGGGTGATATCCTTGATGGTGATCGAATCGCCGATCTTTTCAAGCGGGGCAAGCTCGACGGATATCCCGCTGACGAGGTCCTTCGGGAGGCATTCCACCTCCAGATCGTTAAGGACCGGCACCAGGATCCCGCTGAAATCGCGGACCGCGGCGGAGACACCCGTGAAGTGCAGCGGAACGCGGACGCGGATCACGCGATCGGTCGGAACCGCGTAGAAATCCGCATGTAAAATCGTGCGCCGGATCGAATCGCGCTGGATATCGCGCAGCAGAACCGAGTAGGATTTCTGGTCGATCGACAGCTTGACCAAGGTCGATCCGGTCAGACCGTTCAGGGTCTGGCTCGCAGTCTTCGCATCCAACTCGATCGGGACGGAATCCACGCCAGGTCCGTATATAACGGCGGGGATTTTTCCCGAGGTCCGCAGCGCGAACAGCCCTTTTCCGATCGCGGAGCGGACTTTTCCCTTTAACTCAATGTCACTCATGCCAACCTTCCTGGGAGCGCCTCTAGCCGTTCGGCGGCTACCTTCGCTCCATTTGAATTTTTCCCAATCTTCGGTTGGGAAAGCCGCGAGATTCTACCGGCTTACGGGAACTACGTCAAGAAACCGGCGAAATCGCGCACCACCGGTTGGACTGAACCGGAGATCGTCATCCCTCGCGCCGGTGCTGTAAAAGCCCGGGAAGGGCGGTACTTCCTTACCCGATATAAATCGGACTATAATAGTCGCAATACTTGATTTCTCTTTATTTATGTGCTATTCTCGCGCATATCCCGATCAAGAAAAAATGCGCCGTTTTGGAGGCTTGGAAGAATGCTAAGAGAGCGAATCGCAGAAGATGTCTCCTTCTTCTCAAGCGACCTGTATGCCCAGGTTTGCGCCGGCGTAATCGGGACGCCTGACGGCGCCATCCTGATCGACACGCTGGCACTGCCGACTGAAACCCGTGAAATCAGGGATTATGTCGAGCAGCGGATGAACACGCCGGTCCGGTTTGTGATCAACACCCACCATCACGCCGATCACAGCGGCGGAAATTACATGTTTCCAGACGCGCAAATCATCTCACAGGAGAATTGCCGCTCCCTGATGGAGACGAAAGGCCGGAAGGCGCTGGAAGCGGCCAAACAGGAAAATAAGGACCTGGGCGATGCGCAGGTCGTCCTGCCCAATGTGACTTTTCTCGACGGATCGCTGTATTTCCTGGTCGGCAAGCGGACGATCCGGATCTTTCCGCTGCCCGGCCACACCCCCGACGGGATCGGAGTTCTGTTGGAAGAGGAACGGATCCTGTTCGCGGGCGACGCGATGATGCCGCTGCCGTATTTCCGGGATGGCGACCTCGAAACCCTGACCGCCACCCTGAAAACGATCAACGGGATGGGGTTGGAAAACATCGTCCAGGGGCATGGGGACGTCATCCTGCGCGGGGAGATCGACGAGATGATCTCCTCCCACCTGGTGTACCTGGATCGGATCCGCAAGGAAGCGTTGAACGCAGTGCGCTGGAACTGGTCGATTGACGATTTGCGCCAGATCCCGATCGAAAAGTGCGGAAAAAGCCGGATTTTACTGAATGGACTGGCGCCGGACCTGCATTTTCAGAACTTGACGGCGGTGTTCCAAAAGATCCGGAAGGAGGAGGGGGTCGCTCCAGAGAAACGGAAGCCCGCCGGGCGATGAAACGCGAAACGGAAGAAAGCCGTACGTGTTAATGATGACAGAGCGGAAGCCTGCACACCCGGAAGGAGGGCCGGGCAAGGACGAAGCGAAGCTCATCTCCAAGGCCAAATACGACCGGGCGGCGTTCGGCGAACTATACGAGAGGTACCTTCAGAAGATTTATACCTACCTCTACTACCGGACGGGCAATCATGCCGACGCGGAAGATCTGACCTCAAGGGTGTTCCAGAAGGCCTACGTCCATCTGCCCGGGTATGAGCATCTGGGGCTCCCGTTTTCGGCATGGCTGTACCGGATAGCCCATAATATTGTGGCCAACTGGTACCGGGATCAGGGCCGCAGGAAGGTGGTGGGTCTGGATGAGGCGGTCAAGCACTCCACGGAAGATGATCCCGGATCGTCCGCGGAGAAGACCGATGAGCAGGAACGACTGCTGCAACTTATCCGCAAGCTGCCGGATGAAAAGCAGCAGGTGATCATCCTGAAATTCGCCGAGGGGTACTCGAATGCGGAGATCGGTGAGATCCTCGGACGATCGGAAGGCGCAATCAAGAGTCTCTACCATCGTACTCTACTCACCCTGAGAGAAAAGTGGGTACAATGGGAATAGAAAGAAAGGAAGACCGAAAATGACCACCGAAAGGGCCTTGGAGGCCAAACTTCGAAGCATGCTTGTCCCCATTTCGCCCCGCAAGGGATATGCGAGCATGCTAAAAAACAAACTGCTGTCGGGTTCGCGGATGCCGGTTGAGCTTGAGAAGGCCGATCGGGCGGGCGAAATTGCCACGCTGACAACGCTCGGATTGGGCGCTGTGGCGACGGTGGCCGCGGTCGCGACGATCGGGGGCATGGTCGCGGGCCTGCTCGGTTCCGGCGTGCTGCTCCTTGGGGCGGCTAAACGCGGGATGGGACGGAAGGAAATCAAAGCGCCGACCGCTTGCTGAGAAACGACATTCGACATTCGACCATCGACTAAGGCTCCTGTAAATTAAGGAGCCTTTGTGATTTAACAAGGTGTTGAAAAAAGGAATTTAACAGGTGTCATTGCGAGCGACCCCTTCGCATATGCTCAGGGCCGGCTCCGGGAGCGAAGCAATCTCCCCCTTCGGAAAAACAAGGAGATTGCTTCGTCGCTTCGCTCATCGCAATGACATCCTCTGCCTTTTTCAACATCCTGTTAATACATGACCATGGACCATAGATGATGAACCATAGACCATAGCCAATAGTTCTTATGGGAATAACTCGCCGTGACCAAAGGTCAAGGAATTCTTCGGACGCGCATATACCTTCACTCAAATGAGATGGCCATCGTCAAGGTCTCTGGTCCATGGTCAAAAAAAGAGCCTCCGAGCATTACGCTCGGAGGCTCTTTTTTTTTACGCAACCCGCCAGCGCGGCGCTTCTCCGCGCAGGACGGTGAGGATCTCTTCGGCGATATCGCGGGCGGCCCGCTCCTGCGCCTCGCCGGTTTGGGCGGCGACGTGCGGCGTGCAGACGGTCTTGGGGTGCTTGACCAGCGGCGAATCCACGACCGGCTCGACCGCGAAGACGTCCAGGGCCGCGCCGGCGATCTGGCCGGAGTCGAGCGCGGCAAGGAGCGCGGCCTCATCGACCACGTTACCGCGCGCAGCGTCCACGATGTAGGCGCCCTTCTTCATTTTTGCGATCCGTTCGGCGTTGATCAGCGCGCGGGTCTCGGGTGTCAACGGCACGTGGAGGGTGATGATGTCGGCCTGCTGGAGCAGGGTATCCAGCTCCGCCGGCTTGGCGCCGCGCTTGGCGATTTCGTCGGCCGAAATCAGCGGATCGTATCCAAGGCACTTCATCCCGAATCCGGTTGCCCGTGCGACGACGAGCGCGCCGATCCGGCCCATCCCGATCACGCCCAGGGTCTTCCCGTTCAGCTCAAATCCTTCCAGTTTCTCCTTCAGCCACTCGCCGCGGCGCAGTCCGCCGTCGGCCATCGGGACCATGCGTGCCAGCGAGAGCAGCAGGGCGAAGGTGTGCTCGGCGACCGCGACGCTCGTGGATTGCGGGGCATTTACCACGATCACGTTTTTGGCCTTGGCCGCCTTGAGGTCGATGTTGTCGACGCCCACGCCCGCGCGTCCAACCACCTTGCGCTTGGAAGCCGCGGCAAACACATCGGCGGTGACTTTGGTCCGCCCGCGCACGATCAGCGCGTCGACTTCCGGAACCGCCTTGATCAGATCGTCGGCCGAGATATCGGGCTTGTTCTGGACCGTGGCGGCCTTTTCCATGATGGCGATGGCGGAATCCTGCAATCCATCGGTGATCATTATGGTCCAGGGAGAGGTGCTGGCTTTGTTGGACATTTGGAACCTCCGGGAGGGGACCGGCGGATTGCCGGAAGGATGGCCGGGAGCAGAACCACTGCCCTGGATCCCGGCTGGCGCGCTTTTTCCGCGTCGCGATAGATTGTAATAATAATCACAAACTCAATTCTTGTCGAGGGTAATCCAAAACAGGATGCAAATCCGCCGGAGTCAGCTTTCTTTCTTTTGGCCGGATTCAGGTTTTTCCAGCAGGGCTTCCATGGCCTTGGTGGCGCGCCGGATGATATCCAGAAATTCCTGCTGGTCCGGGGACAGGGGGGTTGTGGGGGGGCGGGAGATCATCTGCAGAGCTATGAGGATGACGCCAAGGTGCATCCGCAAATCGTGGTCGCGAGTCGGGGGCCGGCGCCGCGGGCTCACGGCTCATCCTCGCGCTGGCGCAGATGCGGATAGAGGATGACCTCGCGGATGGTGGGTTGATTGGTCAGCAGCATTGCCAGGCGGTCGATCCCCATCCCAAATCCGCCGTTGGGCGGCATCCCGTAGCGCATGGCGTTCAAATAATCCTCATCCATCGGGTGCCGGTCTTCCTCTTCCTCGGAATACGCCCGGCCCATCTCCAAAAAGCGCTGTTCCTGGTCGAGCGGATCGTTCAGCTCCGAGAAGGCGTTGCATAATTCCATTCCGGCGACGAATCCCTCGAAGCGCTCGACCGTCTGCGGCTGGCCGGGTTTGCCTTTGGCGAGCGGGGAAATGTCGCGCGGGTAGTCGAACAGGAACGTCGGCTGGATGATGCCGGGTTCGACAAAGTGCGAGAGCAGGCTCTCGATCAACTTGCCGCGGTGGGTTTCCGCCTTGGGGGAAAGCCCTTTGGCGTGCATCGCGGAGGCCAGGGCTTCGGCCGTCGGGTGCGCGTCGATGTCAATGCCGCCGAGCTCTAGGATGGAATCCCGCAGCGAGATGCGCGTCCAGGGCGGGGTTAGGTCGAGGGTGTGCCCGCGGAAGGAGATCTTGGTCGTACCGGTGACTTCCGCGGCGACGGTCGAAATCATCTCTTCGGTGAGGGCCATGATCTGCCGGTAATCGGCGTAGGCCATGTAGAATTCCAGCTGTGTGAATTCGGGATTGTGCTTGAACGAGACGCCTTCATTTCGGAAATCCCTGCCGATCTCATACACCCGTTCGTAGCCGCCGACCAGCAGCCGTTTGAGGTAGAGCTCGAACGAGATCCGCAGAAAGAGATCCTGGTGCAGTTGATGATGGCGTGTCACAAACGGTTTGGCCGCCGCGCCGCCGTAGACCGCCTGCAGCACCGGTGTTTCCACCTCGAGAAATCCGCGTGAGTCGAGGAACCGCCGCAGCGCTGAAATCATCCGCGCACGGACGCGGAATATCTCGCGGATATCGGCGTTTACGGCCAGATCCGCGTAGCGCTGGCGGTAGCGCGCTTCCGGATTGTCGAATGCGGAATGGACGACCCGTTCCCCGTTTTCCTCCACCGTTTCCTTGGAGGCGGGCAGCGGCGAGATTGCCTTGGAAAGCATGGCGATCTGCTCCACCTGGAGCGTGATCTCGCCGGTACGGGTGCGGAACAGAGTCCCGCGAGCCTGGAGGATATCCCCCAGGTCGAACAGGCTGCGGAAGGTATCCAGTAACTCCTTGCCGAGGATATCCGCTTTGAGGAGCAGCTGGATCTGTCCGTCGCCGTCCTCGATATGGGCGAAAACCGCCTTGCCCATCGCGCGGATGGAACGCAGGCGGCCGGCGAGGGTCGCGGTGCCCCCGGCGCCTTCGGCGGCTTGTTCGAAGGCCTGGCGCGCCTGGGCGCTCGTATGCGTGCGCTCGGTATGCGCCGGATACGGATCCATTCCGGCGTCGCGCAGGAGTTGCACCTTTTGTAGGCGGTTCTTTTCGAGTTCGCTTAATTCACGCATGGATGGAGTATTCGGGCGCGAAGTTTCCTCCGCGCCCGCTTCTACCGAGGGATGGGGTTATTTAACCGACAGCACCCGGAACGTGAGCAGGCCGGCCGGCGCCGTCACCCGGACTTCGTCCCCGGATTTGCGGCCGAGCAGCGCCTGGCCCAACGGAGACTGATTGGAGATGCGGCCTTCCTTCGGGTTTGCCTCGGCCGCTCCGACAATGACGTAATTTTCGGGGGGATTGTTGGCTTCCTGGATGACCACCTTGCTTCCGACCCGGACGACATCCTGCGGCCCGCCTTCCTCGATGATGATGGCGTTGGAGAGCATCGTCTCCAGGGTGAGGATTCGTCCTTCGACAAACGCCTGTTCGTTCTTGGCGCTTTCGTATTCGGCGTTTTCAATCAGCTCTCCGCCTTCCATCGCGTCGTGCAGGCGTTCGGCAACTTCCGCGCGGCGTTTGGTGCGCAGGAGTTCCAGCTCTTCCTCGAGTTTTTTATAACCGTCCTTGGTGAGAAAAACAGGCTGATCGCTCATGCGTCATTCCTTCCCCGACCGACAAGTATAGGGTGGGACCATCCCGCTTGGCCCACCCGGCACATTCCTTTTCCAGAAGATTGGGTTGGCCGAACGGCCATCGGTAGTCCCGCGTTGATGGAGGAACACGATTACGGGCATCCTGCCGTCCGACGTTAAAAATCATAGCATATTCCCCCGGGGTTGACAAGAAAGGGGAACGCCGCGCGGATTATTTTTCACGGTTGGTCTGCTTTGGCCGCGCAATCCCCTGGGGTATACTTGGCGGCATGAAGAAGAAACAGATTCTTCTGAGCGCGCTTTTCCTTGTGATCGGGTTGCCGTCGCTAGCATTCGGCCGCCCGTACCAGGAGGGCGTCTCGGAGGACGTGCAGGAAATTTTCAACCGCCTGACCGTGGAAGAAAAGATCGGCCAGTTGTTCATGGTGACGTTCCAGGGCAAGGATCTCACGCCCGCGTCCGATATCTCCCAATTGATTTCCTCCTCCCATATCGGCGGAATACTGTTGAAGCGGGAAAACGCCAATTGGCGGAGCGGGGAGGGGGAAGCCGGCGCAGTACTGGCCCTGAGCAACGGATTGCAGCAAATCGAAGCCGACAGCGCACTCGCGGAAGACCCCGCGGCCGGGACGGAATACATCCCGCTGTTCCTGGCCATCCCCGGAGGGGGGGACGGGTACCCTAACACGCAACTGGCGACCGAATTGACGAACATTACTTCGGAGATGAGCATCGGGGCGACCTGGCAGCCGTCACTGGCGCGGGCGACCGGCGCCATTCTCGGACAGGAACTTGACCTGCTCGGAATCAACATGTACCTCGGCCCGTCACTGGACGTGCTGGAATCCCCCAATCCGGGGACTACCGGCGATCTCGGGGCGCGCGCGTTCGGCGGGGATCCCTTCTGGGTCGGGAAGATGGGCCAGGCGTACGTCCTCGGGATTCAGGAAGGCAGCGCCCGCCGGGTGGCGGTGATCGCGACGCATTTCCCCGGAATCGGCGCCTCCAACCGCAGCCCCGAAGAGGAAGTCGCCACCATCCGGAAAGCCATCCAGGACCTGCAGTTGATCGATCTAGCCCCGTTTGCCAGGGTGGCGTCGTCGGCGCCCGGGGCGCTGGGGATCGCCGACGGATTCATGGTCTCGCACATCCGCTATCAGGGCTTGCAGGGGAACATCCGGACCAGCACGCGTCCGGTCAGCCTGGACCCGCAAGCTCTCAGCCTGGTGATGTCTTTGCCGGAATTCACGGCCTGGCGGGCGGGCGGGGGGATCACCGTGAGCAGCTCCCTGGGTGCGCAGTCGATGCGCAAGTTTTACGAGGCAACCGGCCAGACCTATTCCAACAAAGGCGTCGCGCTCAACGCTTTTCAGGCGGGAAACGACATTCTGCAAATTTCCAATTTCGCCAGTCTGGAGGGGCAGACCGAACTTCAGGCGGTGGTAGAAACGATTAAATATTTTCAGCTATCGTATGTGACCAACAGCGAGTTTGCGGCCAAAGTAGACCAGGCAGTGCTCCGGATTCTCGCCTTGAAAAAACGGCTGTACCCGGATTTTTCGATAGCTTCAGTTCTCAAGCCGGAAGCCGGGTTGGCGGGATTAAAGTCTGATCCCGGCACGCCGGCCGAAATTTGCAGGACGGGCGCCACATTGATCAGCCCCGATCCGGAATCGGCGGGCGGAACGGCGATCGAACCGCCCACCTCGGCGGACCGGATCGTGGTCCTGACGGATTCGCGCACGGTCACGCCCTGTCCGTCGTGCCCCACCGAGCTGGATCTCGCGCCGACGGCGTTCGCGGATACGATTCTCAGGCTGTACGGACCCGGAGCTTCCGGTTTGATCGCCCCGACCCGAATTCAATCGTATTCGTTCAAGGATTTGTACGGATACCTGCAGGGTGCGGACCTGCCGGATTTGGAGATTGCTCTGGCCAATTCGACGGTACTCGTGGCATTAATCCGGACACCGTCCCCCAATGCGCCGGAATCATACGCCTTTCAGACCCTGCTGGCGGAACGCGCGGCCCTGATCCGGAATAAGGACATTTACATTTTTGCGTTGGGTGCGCCGTATTACCTGGATCCCACCGATATCAGCAAGGTTAACGCTTACTACGCGTTGTATTCCAAGCACCCAAGCTGCATCGAAGTCGGCGCGCGGATTTTACTGGGGGATATGACGCCTGTGGGCGCATCCCCGGTAGACATTGACGGGATCGACTACGATCTCCTGACGGTGCTTTCTCCCGATCCGGATCAGCTTATTCAAATATCTGTCGGGCAGTACGGTGCTCCGGCGGCGACCTTAACCCCAACCGGCGCAGCCACGCAGACGCTGACCGTATCCCCGACGCCGATCGGCTTTTCACTCGGCGACCACATCACCTTAACCGCCGGCCCGATCCTGGACCACAACCAGCATATCGTCCCGGATGGAACCGGTGTCAGCTTCCAGATCGATTTCCCGGGAGAGGAAAACATTCCTCCCCTGTTGCTGGGCGCCGAAACCATCAACGGGATGGCCCAGGAGGATTATGTGCTCAACCGGGAGGGGGTGATGCAGGTTTCCGCCTTTAGCGAACCGGCGAAAACCTCGACCATCATCCGGCTGGCGGTCGGGGAGGAACCGGGATTTATCACCGAGTTGGCGCCAACCGATACTCTCAAACAGACCCCCTCGCCGGAAGTTACACCAACCGAGACGAACACGGGGACGCTGACCGGGAACGGAGCCAAAGCGCGCGCCGGGTGGGATACGCTGTTTGTGATGATCTTTATACTCGGGGCGGTGTTCGCCGCCATCCTGTACTTCGCCGGCCGTTTCGGATTCTTCGCGTGCCGTTGGAGGATTCTGCTCAGCAGCCTGGTGGGCGGCCTCGCGGGGTACGATTTGATCGCCATCGTATTTTCCGGAATGAACAGCGCGGCGGTTTGGGGCGGCCGCTGGCTGAGCGTCCTGGCGGGCATGGCCGGCGCCGTGCTGGGAGCCGTGCTGGCCTGGGCTTCGATCAAGTGGAAAACTGAAATCGAGTCGGGATTGAGGCAACTATTCCAATAATATTTTTTCCACGAAGCGCACAAAGCCCGTCCTGGCCCGCACAAACAGGCCGGGGAAAAACCTGAAGCGCGCGAAGAAAAGGAAGTTATTTTTTCAGTATCTTTCGTGTATTTCAGATCTTCTTCGTGGCCTTCGTGGATTTACGGAACGATGCTGGCCAGCACCGCAATGATGAAGAGGGAAGCCCCGATTACCGCCAGGACGCGGTCCGGTTGCGACAGTGGAAGCAGGGGTTTGTTCAGCGACCGGAGTTGCCGTGCGGCCGGAACGGTCGGCGTGGGCGGGGGACTGTCCCCGAAAAGGGCTTTTCGGAAATCCCCGACCGTCGCAGGACGGTCATCCTGATGAAGCGCCATGGCCCAAAGCACCGTCCGCTCGATTTCCGGCGTCACCCTCGGATTCTGATGCCGGAGCGGGATGAGTGAATCCGGATTCAGGAACCGCTGCTTTGCTTCGGGAGGCGCCTGGCCGGCAAACAGGTGGTACAACGTGCAGCCCAGGGCGTAGATGTCGCTGCGGATGTCGGTGTGCCCCGTATCGCCGCCGTATTGCTCGAGCGGCGTATACAACGCCGTACCGCGGCCCTGCATCACCGTGATCGTCATTTCATCCGGAACAAGAACTTTAACCAACCCGAAGTCCACGAGTTTCACCAGACCGTTCGGCGTCACGCGGATATTCCCGGGTTTGATATCCCGGTGCAAAATGACGGGCGATTGATCGTGGAGATATTCCAGCGCGTCGCACAGCTGGGCGGACCAGCCGAGAATCTCGCCTGTATCGAGAAATTTCCCGAGCTGGTGGGCGTCTTCCACCATGCTGCGCAGATCCTGGCCCGGGATGAAATCCATGACCAGGTAATCGCGATTGCCGGAAGAGAAGAAATCTGATACTTTTGGAAGGTTGGGATGGTCCAGACGGGCAAGAATACTGGCTTCCCGGTAAAATTGATCGCGGGCTTCCTGCTGGAGTTTTTCCGGCAAGCCGGGGTCCTGTTCCACTTCCTTGACCGCGCAGTTCCGCCCGGTGAGCCGCTCGTCGGCCGACAGGTAGATGGCCCCCATCCCGCCGTGGCCGATGACGGACAGCACGCGGTAACGGTTTTTCAGCAGGTGGTTTGCGCTTAGCAGCTTGGGCATAGGGTCGCCGGATTTTCCATTCCTCCGGCGGACAATCACTCCGTGGAAGGGAGGAAATCGAAATCCTTTTAATTTTCCCGCATGGGAGCTTGATGGCAAGCCCCGGCGTCATGCGGGCAATAAAAGAATTATAACCCATGGACTCCAAGGCAGAATCCCCCGTTCTGATAGGACAATCCGGCCCGGTCCAGGGCAACCGCTGGATCATCCCGCCGGCGGGCGTCACCCTCGGACGGGATAACGGCTGCGAAGTCGTCATCGACGACCGGCAGGTGTCGCGCCGGCATGCGAAGGTCGACCGGCGCGCGGGAAGAACCTTCATCACCGACCTCGCCAGCAAGAACGGCACCTGCGTGAATGGCGTTCCGATCAAGGATGAAGCTGAACTTAAGGACGGCGACCTGGTACAGATCGCGCTGGCCGCCGGATTTGTCTACGTCGCATCCGATTCGACCGTGCCGCTGGAGTACGACGGCGCGGCGCCGCGCCAGGGACGCATCCGGCTTAACCCGGTCGAACATTCGGTCACGGTCAACGATGCCCTGCTGGATCCTCCGCTTTCGATCCACCAGTACCGGTTCCTGGAAATGCTCGTCCTGCGGAGCGGGGGGCTGGTATCGCGCGAAGACGTGATCGGGACGGTCTGGCCGGGCGAGGATACGGAGGGGATCACCGACCAGGCGATCGATGCGCTGGTCCGGCGGCTGCGGGACCGGCTGAAGGAAGTGGATCCCGAACGGGAGTACATTCTCACCATCCGCGGGCACGGATTCCGGCTGGATGTAAACACATAAAATCAGTTATATGCCGCAAAAGGCACAAAAAACACAAAATAATTATTTACAACCCTGAACAGGCTGTCGTACCGAGCGAAGCATCCTACGCTCCGCTCAAAGTGTCATCTTCAGAGGTTAAGAAAACTTAACTTCATCCTGCCTCGCAACCGTGTTTCACCTTCCCAATTTTTTTGTGCAGAACGATTTGTGCCTTTTGCGCTTTTTGTGGTGGGAAATTCTTCCGGTCTGGTCAAAGAGGCGAAGGCCGGATATAATGCCTCTTTCCGGGGCGTAGCGCAGCTCGGCTAGCGCACCTGCATGGGGTGCAGGGGGTCGGAGGTTCAAATCCTCTCGCCCCGACTAGAAGCGACCAAAGGATCGGTCGCTTTTTTCATACCCCCGGCCGGGAACGGATGGCCGGGCTCCCTAACTGAGCCCGAACCTGTTTTATAATCGGATGAGTGCTTGCGCACACATATTTTCGCCCGGAACGGCGGGACTCCTCAAACCCGGCTCCCGGACCGTCGGAGATGATGACGATGAAGAAACCAACCCCGGTCAAAGGCACGCGCGATTACTATCCGGCGGACATGGCTTTCCGCAACTGGCTCTACAGCCGGGCGCGCGAGGTGTCGCGCAAATTCGGGTACCAGGAATTTGAGGCGCCGTTCCTCGAGACGCTTGAGCTTTACGCGGCCAAATCCGGCGAAGAACTGGTGAAGGAACAGGCGTTTGTCTTCCAGGACCGGGGCGGAGAGGAGATCACCCTGCGGCCGGAGCTGACTCCTTCGCTGGCGCGGATGATTTCGGCGAGGGTCGGCCAGCTGACGTTTCCCGTCCGCTGGTGGTCTTTCGGACCGTTCTGGCGCTACGAGCGGCCGCAAAAGGGGCG
>CAZYSF010000500.1:0-2949 GCA_964649635.1 uncultured Anaerolineales bacterium
CCGGCCATCGCCGCCGGTCTCCTGCACGATGTGGTTGAAGACACGCCCGTCACCCTGGCCCTCGTCCGCAAGGAGTTCGGGGAGGAAGTGGAAAAACTGGTGGACGGGGTGACCAAACTCACCCAGCTGCCGCGCGTCACCCGCGACGACGGCCGGCCGATGCCCGAAGTCGACGAAGACGCCCGCCGCAAAGCCCTCGATGTAGAGACCCTGCGCAAGATCTTCTTCGCCATGGGCGACGATGTGCGGGTGGTGGTGATCAAGCTGGCCGACCGGCTCCATAACATGCGCACGCTGGATCACCTGGCTCCCGAACGGCGCAAAGCGATCGCCCAGGAAACATTGGAACTTTTTGCGCCGCTGGCCAACCGGCTCGGGATTTGGCAGATGAAGTGGGAGCTGGAGGATCTGGCCTTCCACTTTGTAAACCCCACGCAATACAAGGCAATCGCCGCCAGGCTCGAAGAACGCCGTTCGGACCGCGAAGCGATGATGAAATCCATCGTCGAGCATCTGCGCCGGGAACTGGCCAAGGCCGGGCTTAAAGCCGAGGTGACCGGGCGGCCCAAGCATATCTATTCGATCTACCGTAAAATGACCCGCAAGGGTGTGGCCTTCGAATCGGTCCACGATGTCCGGGCGGTGCGGATCGTCGTCAAGGACATCCCCAGCTGTTACGTCGCGCTGGGGGTAATTCACAACCTATGGGTGCCGCTGCCGAAGGAATTCGACGATTACATCGCCTCGCCCAAGGATAATTTCTACCAGTCGCTGCACACCGCGGTCGTGTACGAAGACGGCAAAACGCTCGAAGTGCAGATCCGTACGCCGGAGATGCACATCAGCGCGGAGCTCGGGATCGCCGCCCACTGGCGCTACAAGGAGGAGGGCGCCAAGCGCGACGAAGCGTTCGAGCGGCGCGTGCTCTGGCTGCGCAGCCTGATGGACTGGCGCCAGGAGGTGCCCGACGCCGGCGAGTTCATCGACGGCATGAAGAGCGACGTGTTCGAAGACCGCGTGTACTGCTTCACCCCCAAAGGGGACGTGCACGACATGCCCGCCGGATCCACCCCCATCGATTTCGCCTATCACGTCCATACGGACGTCGGCCATCATTGCCGCGGGGCGCGCGTCAACGGGAAAATGGTTTCCCTGGATTACCGCCTGCGGACCGGCGACCAGGTGGAGATCGTCACCACCCGCAGCGGGGGGCCGAGCCGCGACTGGCGCAACCCGCACCTGGGGCTGGTCAAATCCCAGCGGGCGCTCAGCAAAATCCGCCAATGGTTCAAACATCAGGATCTGGAGCAGAAGGTTGCCAACGGACGCGACATTCTCGAACGGGAACTGCGCCGGCTGGGCGTGGAGGACGTCACCCTCGAGAGCCTCTCCAAGCAGGCCGGCTTTTCGACCCTGAACGATTTCTTCGCCGCGATCGGCGCCGGCGACGTTTCCCCCGCGCGGATTGTTTCGAAAATCCTCGAATCCGAACAAACCGGATTTGAAGTTGCGCCCGTCACCGGGGCGCCGGCCTCGACCACCACCGGCGAGATTAACGTCACCGGGCTGCGCGGGATGCTCACCAATCTCGCCCGCTGCTGCAAACCGGTGCCGGGCGACCCGATCGTCGGGTACATAACGCGCGGGCAGGGGGCCACCATTCACCGCACGGACTGTAAAAACATACTGCGTATCCCCGACAAGGAGCGCCTGGTGCGCGTTTCGTGGGGCCGCATCGTCAGCACGTATCCGGTCGAGGTGCGGATCTCGGCCTTCGACCGGGAAGGGCTGCTGCGGGACGTGTCGTCGATCATTACCGAGGACCACATCAGCATGCGCCAGGTCGCCGTCAACACCAAAGCCCACCAGGCGAACATCGATATGATGATCGAAGTCACCGATCTTTCCCAGCTGAGCCGGGTGCTGGCGCGGATCGAGGCGCTGCCGAACGTCCTGGAAGCCCGGCGCGTGCGGCCCTGAGCGGCGCAGCCCGGACGAATTTCGGAAAAGTACTTGACCGAATAGATTTTCTTCCTTATAGTAAAAAAATCCCGGTTCCCAAGGCCGGGATGGCGGGATGCAGGCAGCCCGGTTTGCGATATACTTCGGGGCACTTTTTGGAGGTGGCTTCATGCCCAGGATACGTTGCCGATACATGGATTGCATTTTCCTGGAGGAAAACTTCTGCGGCGCCGCAGCCATCGAACTGGATCCCGACACCGGCTGCCAGACCTACTCCCAATCCGAGGAAACGGAGACCGACGAGGAATGGGAAGAGGACGAATTTGACGAAGATTGGGAAAACGAAGAAGAGGGTTTTGAAATCGAAGAGGAAGATGAGGAAGAACCCTTTGACGAAGATGAGACCTGACGCGAGCGCGGCCCGCCACCGGGATTAATCGCCTCCGAAAAACGAATAATAAAAAATCGGGCGAGGGATAAAACCCCGCCCGATTTATTTTCTGTGTATGAGGGCGCGCCGCTTACCCGGCGGCTTCGCGCCGATCGGGCGCCGTTTCCGCCGATCCGATTATTTCCTCGGCGCGGTTTCCAGCGTCCGGCTGAGGATATCTTCCTGTTGCCGGCGTTTCTTTTCCGATAATTCCCGCACCCGCCTGCTGGCGGCGGTTTCCACCGCGTTTCCGGTCTGGGCTTTGAGAAAGGCGGCTTCCATCGTGGTGATCGGTTTCACTTCCGGTTCCTCGGGTTCAACCGCTGCTTCCCTGGCCTGGGGCTGGGGTTTGGCTTCCAGCGCCTTGCGGCTGAGGTGGACCTGCTTCTTCTTGCGGTCCACCTCGAGGATGGCCGCATCGATGTCGTCGCCGACTTTCGCCACGCTGGCGATGTCTTTGACGTACTCGTTGGAGAGCTCGCTGATGTGGATCAACCCCGGCCGCTCGGCGCCGAAATCCAGGAAGACACCGAATTTTTCGATCCGGGTCACTTTCC
>CAZYSF010000501.1:0-2373 GCA_964649635.1 uncultured Anaerolineales bacterium
ATCCGGCCCGTACAGCGCGGCCAGCCCGGCCGGCGCCTGCTGCGAAACGTCCAGCGCGCGTTCATTTTCCATGCCCACAGTATGCAGAACATTTGTTCTGGTGTCAAGGGGGAACAAGACGTGCTGCAAGAAAAGAGTGCCTGGTATTGGTAAAACGACGATTAATTTTTCCGCACAGAAAAGAAATGGAGAGGATGTACAGGATGAAATCAGGAATTACTATTTTTGAAAAAAGAGAAGCGAGAAAGTGCTCCGGATTTAAAAAATAATATAAATATCTTTGCGTTCTCTGCGTCTTTGCGGTGAAAAGGTTTTCCGGCTTAATCTCCGACGCAGGATATAATCCCGCCCATTGTGAACCGCCTTTCCGTCATCCTCCGCAGGCCGGTCTCGATCGTCCGGCTTTTTTTCTTCCTCTGGTTCGCGGGAGGTTCCTTCCTCCAGCCGTACCTGCCGATCTTCTACCGGGAACAGGGGCTGAGCGGGCTTCAGATCGGGCTGCTTTCCTCGATCGGTTTCGCAGTCGCGATCCTCGCCGCGCCGCAGTGGGGGCGCTGGAACGACCGGGCGTCCAAACCCCAGCGCATCCTGCAATTCGCGATCCTGATGAACGTCGCCACGATGCTGATCCTCTCGCGCCAGACGGCGTTCCTGCCGATGGTGATCGCCATCGTGCTGAATTCCCTGTTCGCCTCCGCCAGCGAACCGGCGGCCGCCTCACTGGCGCTGCGCGCCACGCGTGGAACCGGATCGGGGTTTGGGAGCGTGCGGGTTTGGGGCTCGCTGGGCTGGTCGATCATGGTCCTGGTCTCGGGTTGGTGGATCCAGCGGACGACGATCCAGACCGGCTTCGCGGGATTCGCGGTCTTCATGCTGGCGGCGCTCTCCGCTTTATTTTTATTCCGGACCGGGCGAAAACCGGCGGTGATGGGCGCCGAGTCGTTTCCGGCAGCGGAAACTCCGCCCGCCAAGGCCCTTCCCGCGGAGAAACCCGCTTCCTCAAAATACCGCCCCGCCCTGGCGCTTTTCCTGGCGGTGATGATGTCGTGGATCGCCGTCGCGGGAGTCAGGCAGTTCGAGCCGCTCTACATCAAGCAGCTCGGGGCGGGCGAGCAGATGATCGGCTTCTCGGCGATGCTCTCGGCTCTGGTGGAACTGCCCGGCATGTTCTGGGCGGATGCGCTCACGCGCCGGTTCGGCGCGCGCCGGGTGCTGATCGCCGGGATGATCCTCGACGGCGTGCTGCGCGGCTCGATCCTGCTGTGGCCGTCGATCCCGGCCATCGTCGCCGTCCGCGCGCCGATCGGGATCTCCTTCAGCATGATCACGGTCGGCGTGGTGGCCTACGTGCAGGAGCATACGCCGCACGACCAGCAGACGAGCGCGGTGGCGCTCTACACCGTCGTCGTCCGCAACCTGGTGTTCCTGGTCGTCTATCCCGTCAGCGGGATCATCTTCGACGCGGTCGGCGCGTACTGGTTGTATGCGATCGCTTTGGCCGGCAACGTAGCCGGGGGATTGATCCTCCTGCTGGGGAATCCGCCACGGACTTCTGCAGCGCGAACTGAATCCGGTTAGTCCATAATATATTTGCAGAAATCCGCATTCCGAGTGTTGGTACTCCGGATGCACGCTTGCCTGCAGTGTGCCTGTGCACTTTCACCGCTTTCTGGTTGTTGAGCTTTATTTGTCTCCCATCTGCTCTGCCGCAATGGCGAATAGCCCCCGCCCGCCGGCGAAATCGCCGTGACCGCAGACCAGCCACCCATCAACCTTTTCCGCTGGAGGATCGTTAGCCGCCCAGGACTTAGCGGCGCTTTGGGCTGGCGTTTCAGGATGGCTTGTGTTCCGTTTCAAACAGCGATCGGGTGCCGACATAGAGGCACCCGATCGCTGTGGTAATCCGTGAAGTGGAAAAACGCTCGTTGTCGTTTTTTATTTCGCGTCCATCCGTACCATCGAAAACAAGTATGCCAATCCTTCCGTTATCGCCTACGTCGGAGAGGGCGAACGGGTCGGTGTCCGGGTGAACGGCGTGTTGGTTGGCGTCCAGGTGACGGGTGTGGTATTTGGCGTCCACGACGGAGTCACGGGGGTTTGGGTGTTTGTTCTCGTTCGCGTGGGAGTTGCTGTTTGCGTGCGGGTGATGGTAGGTGTGCGCGTAATGGACGGCGTGGGCGTCCTCGTATTGGTCGGGAGGGTTCCGGTTCTCGTTATGGTGGATGTCCGAGTCCGGGTAGGTGTACGCGTTCTTGTGGGAGTCCGACTCGGCTTTTTGGTTTTCGTCGGTGTGCGGGTCACGGTCGGCGTCCGGGTCGGGGTTCGTGTACTGGATGGCGTGTTCGTGACGGTTTGAGTCGGGGTCGGAGTTTC
>CAZYSF010000502.1:0-6019 GCA_964649635.1 uncultured Anaerolineales bacterium
CCAAACTGCGGAGGCAGTTCCTGACCCGCTGGCCCTGGGCCGGATTGGGCGTGTTCCTCGTCGTCTTTTCCCCTTACCTGATTTGGCAGGCGCTCAATTCCTGGCCGACCCTGGAATACTGGCTCGGCTATAAAAGCTTCCAATTGCAGGATGTTTCGTTCACGGAATACTTGCTGAACATTATCCTGGGGATGAACCCGCTTGCCGTTCCGTTGTACCTGGCCGGGCTGGGCTGGGTGTTCCTTGTCGGCGAGGGCAGACGGTATATCGGTCTGGGCATTCTGTTCCTTATTACGCTGGGCTTCCTGTTCCTGCTGCGGGCCAAGTATTTTATGCTCGCCGAACTGGTTGTTTTTCTGCTGGCGGCCGGCTCGGTATTCATGGAGCAGCGTCTCTCCGGCGTACGGTGGCGGAGCGCCGCGCAGGCCGGCGCCATCACCTGCCTGCTGGCGGGAGGAATCCTGGCCGCCCCTTCGAATCTGCCCATCCTCGAGCCGCAGGCCATGGAACAATACGGCGAAGTCTTCGGGTTTCTCTATAAGCCGGCCAAGATCGGGCCTTACGCGGCGACGAATTTACCGGTGATCCTCGAAAACAGGGTCGGGTGGGACGACCTGGCCAAGGCTGTGGCTGAGGTGTACAACGGACTTCCCGAGGCGGAACGCGCAACCGTCGGAATTTACGCCGACTGGTTCGGCCCGGCCGGCGCGATCAATCACTATGGGGATCAATACGGGCTACCCGAAGCCGTGAGCGGCCACTTGACGTATTACCTGTGGGGGCCGGGATCGGATTGGGAAGAGATGATCATCGTCACCCTGAACATCGACCAATTCCGTTTTTTCTTCGAAGACATTCAGCAGAAAGGTTATTATGTGAACGAATATGCATCGCCGATCAGCACCAACATCGGCATTTATGTGGCCAGAAAGCTGAAGCGGGATATCGAAGATGTTTGGCCGACATTTAAGATGTTCATGTAATTCTGCGCATGGGACAAGCTTTTTCCGGCGCCGTTACCGCTCCGGCACGGCGGCTCGACCACCTTCGATGCCTTTATCAACATCCTGCTAGGATGGCGTTCGTGGATGTCTTGGGCGGTCCCTTTCCGTGTCTGCTTCATGGTAGCGGGGAGGGTGGGTAATGAAATGGTTGAGTAGGGGTGATCTTCCGCCAATCGAGACGTGTATCTTTTGATGTTTATGGCATGGTCTCGATACGGCGCTTGGCGCCTATGCGACCATCTATAATATTTTCAATTCCTGCGCCCGCAAGAGCGCCTGGCTGCGGTTGTGGACCCCCAATTTGCCGAAAACACTTTTCACATGCGCCTTGACCGTATTCAACGAGATGTACAGCGCCTCGGCGATTTCAGGGTTGGACCGGCCGGCTGCCAGCAGCCGCAGCACATCCAGTTCGCGCCCGCTGAGCGGTTCCGGCAGGCCGGCGTGCGCGGCGGGAATCGTTTGGGTGATGCGTTTAGCGGGCCCGGATAGCGGCGCCAGTCTCCGGATCATGGCCGCCGCGGCTTCGCCTTCGTCGAGGTAGATCCGGGTGTAGCCTTCCGGCTCGGATAACACCAAGGCACGCTCCAATTGCACCTTTACCTGCGGATCGTCCGGGTTCCGCGCTGAAAAATTAATCGCCCGCAGGAAGCCCGCCTCGATCTCGGAGGAGCGGCTGCCGCTTTCCGATGCGCTTCGCTGGATGCGTTCCAGCAACCGCTCGGCCCGGTCGAAGCGGGTTTGCGCGGTAAGCACGCGCGCCAGCGTCAGCAAACCGGCCTCGCGGTGAAAGACGGGCTCTTCCTCCTCGGAATAACCGCTCTCCATAACCCACCGGACGGCATCCTCCAAATTTCCCGCTACCAGCGCAATCCGGGCCTGCTGCAGGAGCACCGAATCCAGCGACCAGGCCGAGATCTCGCTTGCCACCCGGCGGGCTTTTTCCAGCGTTGCGGACGCGTCTTCCAATTTGCCCCGCCCGCGCTGGATGCGCGCCAAAACGGTATAGGCGGTCATCAGGATGTCGGCCTGCCCGAGCAGCTCGCACATCTCGACGCCCCTGGCCGCATATTCCAGCGCTTCGTCCAGCCGGTCCCATTCGCGCAGGATGTCCGCGAGGTGGGCGAAGGCGTATCCCGGCGCGAGCGAAACGGATGCTCCGGTCAGGCGCAGGCTGTCGTGATAAATCTGGTAGGCGTCGCGCAGCCGTCCGCGCGCGGCGGTGATCTGGGCCAGCGCCACGCTTCCAAGCATCGCGTTGAATTGGTTGCCGCCGGCCAGGCTCAGGGACTTGGAGCGTTCGAAGGAACGGATGGCTGAATTGAAATCGCCGGCATAGCTGAAAGAGGCGCCCTGGATCAGCGCGGTCGTGGCGCTGATGACGAAATCCTCCGCCGTCAACTTCCCCAACGCTTCGGCCGAATGCGCGATCGCCGTCGGGATCGATCCCTGGATGAAATCCATCTGGGCCCGGACCGCCGCGATGTATCCGCGGATGCGATCCTGTTCGGCCGCGGGAATTTGCGCGCCCGGCAGCGCCGCCTCGGCATCCATGAGGCGTGCCTCGATCCGCTCGGCCTGACCGGTCAGGATGTACAGCCAGGCGTCCAGCACGCACAGCCATGGGCGGCCCCGGACCGTTTCGTCGGGCAGCGCGCGCAGCCATTGGATCAGCGTCCCGAGCTCGCTGCGGGCCAGCATGCCGAGAAAGACCCGTTCGAGGATTTGCGCGGCGCGCTCGTTATCCTGGGCGGCCAACGCATGCCGGATCGCCCCGCCGGGATCGCCGTTCTGCTCGAGCCAGTCCGCCGCGCGGCGGTGCAGGCCGGGCAGGGCGTCGGGGGAAACTTCGCGCAACTGCCGGATCAACAGGTCCGCAAAAAGCGGATGGTAGCGGTACCAGCGCCGTTCCTGATCCAAAGGCAGCAGGAAGAGGTTGGAGGATTCAAGATGCTCGAGCATCGCCTGCCCGTCCCGCCTGTCCGTGAGGGAATTGCAAAGCGGCGCGCACAGATGCTCGAGGATCGAGGTGGAAAGCAAAAACGAGCGCACATCCGCCGGTTCCCGCTGGAGGACCTCCGCGAGCAGATAATCGAGCACGAAGCGGTTGTTGCCTGTGAAAGCCAGTATGAAGCCGGCAGGATCCGGATTGCCCTGCATCGACAGCGCCGCCATCTGCAAACCGGCGATCCAGCCCTCGGTGCGCGCCTCGAGCGCGGCGATGTCGGCCGCGCCAAGCGGCAGGTTCATCGTCCGGGTCAGGAATTCGGCGGCCTCTTCCGGCGTGAAGCGCAGGGCCGCCGGCCGGATCTCGGCCAGTTGCGAGCGGGCGCGCAATTTGGCCAGAGGCAGGCTTTCGGGGTCGGCCCGCGTGCCAATCACCATCTTGAGCGGAGCGGGCATGTGCTCAGCGAAAAATGCCAAGCCTTCGTGGATCGGCTCTGTCACTATAAGGTGCAGGTCGTCCAGCACCAGCAGGCTGGGGGAAGCCGGTTGGGCCGCGGAAATCTCATTGATCAGGATTGTCAGAAACGCCTGGGGCGGGACCGGGCGCGAGGCGGTAAGAATTGGGAGAATCTCCCGGCCGGCCTCCGGCCATAACCGCTGCAGCGCGGCCGTGAAATACGACCAGAAGCGGACCGGGTCGTTATCCGCTTCGTCGAGCGCCAGCCATGCCACCGGACGCTTGGGAGTGCCGCGCACCCAATCCGCGATCAGAGTGGTCTTGCCGAATCCGGCGGGGGCTGAAACCAGGATCACCCGGCCTTCCAGCCCGGCTTCGAGTTTTTCGAACAACCGTGCTCGTAAAACCGTCCCGCTGCGGACCAAAGGAGCCGATAGTTTAGTCTCGATCAGAGGAGATTGCATGGAAGGATTCTAGCACTACAAAGACGAAATGCGGACCGGCTGACGCCGATTGCGCTCTAACATTGGATATATCGTTATCCAAGCGATTGAAGCGCCAATATGCCGACACCCGCAAGCAGGGTGACGCCTAATCCGATTAATCCTTCAATCCTCGACTAGGCGATTAGGAAAGCTGATTCCCGTAAAGGAACACCAAATCCTTGGATCAAACAGGCTCCCCAAAGCAATCCTGCCGCGGCAGTATTCGGGGGTTTTTACTGATTTCCAAAAATTGGGATTCGACACCTGACAGGTCTTAAGACCTGTCAGGTGTAATAATCTACCCGTAGTAGTCCGGTTTCCTCCGGGCGGGCTTGTCCTGCCTCATCTACCCCCCCACAAAAAAAAACCTTCCTTCTCCCAGTATCAGCAGGGAGAAGGAAGGGGGAGGCAGGGGGATGGATGAGGGTGAGATTACCCCGCCACCTCCGCGATCGAATCCAAAGCGGATAAAAATCCCGTGATATCTTCCCGGTCGATGGTCAGCGATGGGTCCACCCGCAGCAGGTTGCCCGCCGAATAATATCCCGTCAGATATCCGTTCTCTAAAAGCGCGCGATAAACCCTTGAAACAGGCATCTCGTCCCGCGGCTGTAATTCCAATCCGAGCAGCATGCCTCTCCCGCGGGCTTCCTTCACCAGCGCGCGTTTCTTCTGAATTTCCCGCAAACCCTCCAGGAACCAGGCGCCCAGCTCAGCTCCCTTTTCGATCCACTTCCCCTCGCGCAATGCGGCGATCACTTCCCGGGCGATGGCGCATCCCAGCGGATCGTTTTGATGGGATTGCACGTAATGGAATCCGCCGCGTTCCAATGTTTCCGCGGCGGCGGGCTGGATGGCGACCGCACTCACCGGGTACCCGTTCCCCAACCCTTTGCCGAGGGAGACGAGGTCGGGTTGGATATCATAATGCTGGAACCCGAACCACTTCCCGGTGCGTCCCATCCCGGTCGTGATCTCGTTGACGACGATCCATCCGCCGCTCTCGCGCACCCGCCGGGAAATCGCCTCCACCAGCGGCTTGGGGGGAAAATGAACAAACCCGATCCCGCTCCCGCCGGGCTCGAAGATAAAAACGCCGATTTGATCGAACGGGACGTCCTGCAGGATTTCTTCGGGGTCGGCGGAAGGCCGGGAGCACCAATCCAGGACATGCCGGCCTTCGCCGCTTTTCGATCCGGCAAAGCCGTACGAACCGAAGTAGGAATTGGAGAACGTCAGGCACATCGGTTTTTCAGAAATGCGGCGGGCCGCCTGCACGGCAAACTCCACCGCCTCGCTGCCGGAGCTGAGGAAAACGCATTTTCCGCCCGTCAATCCGGTGATCTCGAGCACATCGATCGCCGCTTTTTCCACTATCTCGTTCGGGTAGCGCTTGCCGATGTGGATGACCTTCGCCGCCTGTTCCTGGATGACCCGCTGGATGCGCGGGGGATTATGGCCCAACACGGCGGCCCAGCATCCTGATTCCAGGTCTACGTACCGTTTTCCGCGGCTGTCGTAGACGTGGCAATTCTCGGCCCGTTCGAAATCGGTTTTCGCAATCTCGTAGCATTCCAGGATGTGGCTCATTTAATCCTCGAATATTCGGATTATGCTTTCGCGATCAAGTATGCAAAGGATTGGTTTGGAAGGGGCGATCGCTGATGGTGACTTTGTGATTCGATTTCATTTTATCATTTCATTCCGGACTCGGCGCAGGGGCGTTGGCCGTTTGGTATACTCTTCTTCTCGGCGCTCGAAGGAATAGTGGACCGGCCGGCGAACCACAGCGTATGTTTTATGGGCGGAAGTTCATGTGAAAAAATTCTTGATAGCCATTCTTGTGATAGCGCTTTTGCTGACCGGCTGCCAGGGAACTCCCGGCAGACTTCCGGAGCTCAGCGCGACTGCGGTGTGGGTGGGTCCTCTGCCCCAAGCCACAGAAACCACCACTCCAACAACCACGGTTGTTCCCGCCATTGTGCCGACCTTCACGCCAACCGCCGGCCCGCTTGAATATGCCGCCCGCGCTGCGAAGGCGGACGTATGGGATGCGCCCGAAAACGAGAATGATTATTGGAGTCTGCAAACCCAGCTTATCCTGGGGGAGAAAGTCCTGGTCATCG
>CAZYSF010000503.1:0-1832 GCA_964649635.1 uncultured Anaerolineales bacterium
CCGAAGGATTGGAAAAACAGGTCGGCGACGGAAAACTTGCCGCGGCGATCATCATTCCCGCCGGATACAGCGAGGGGTTGTTTGATGGAAAGGATGCCCGGCTGGAATTCATCGTCGATGAAAGTTCGGACGCGGGCTCGAACTCCGGCCAGGCGGTCCGGGCCGTCCTCTTCCGCCTGCGCAACGCCTTCGAGACGGCGCGCTGGAGCGCCGACATCGTCGCGGAACAAAAAGGTTTCGCCTCGCCGTCCGAACGGCAGGCGTTCCTGGAGCAGACCGTGCAGACCGCGGCGGCGGAATGGGAGGCTGCGCCGGCGACGCTTCAACTCCGGTCGGCCGCCGCGCCGGAGGATGAAGGGCAGGCCTTTCCAAGCGGGTTCGCGCAATCCTCGCCCGGGAATATGGTGACCTTCGCGCTCGCCGGGCTGATCGGCGCGGCGGAAATCATCGTCTGGGAGAGGAAGTCGGGCACCCTGCAGCGGCTGCTCACCACATCGATCTCCCGGATGGAGATCCTGACCGGGCATTTTCTCGCGATGTTCCTGCTGGTGTTCGTCCAGGTGATCCTGCTTGGGACGTTCGGCCAGCTGTTGTTCGGCCTGATCTACTGGGATGCCCCGGCCGCGTTCCTGATCATGGCAGCGGCGGTGACAGTGTGGATCGCCGCAATGGGATTGCTCATCGGGGTGATCGCGCGCAACGCCGAGCAGATCGCGATGTTCTCGATCGTGCCGATGCTTGCCCTGGCCGGGCTGGGCGGGGCCTGGATGCCGCTTGAGGTGACCGGGGAAACCTTTCAGGCGGTGGGCCATCTGACGCCCACCTACTGGGCGATGAACGGCATGCAGAATCTGATCCTGCGCGGCCAGGGGCTGGCGGGCGTCCTCCTGCCGGCGGCCGTCTTGTTCGGTTTTGGATTGGTGTTTTTCGGGATCGCGGTATGGAAGTTTCAGAGGGAATAAATCCCTCTCCTAACCCCCTCACCCCGTCTCCGCCTTGGGAATTCGCCAAGGCTCCGACTCCCCTCTCCCCCTTCCCCGTAAGGGGAAGGGGGAGAGGGGTTAGGACAGAGTAGAACGGGGAGGACAGAGCCTGGCCCCCGGGCGATTAGCGTTGATCGTCATTCCCGCGAGTGCTAAGCGGGAATCCACGACAGACTAAAATGGAACCATTCTCTACAAGGATAAACCCCTGGATCCCCGCTTGGAACACCCTCGCATCGCGTTCATCCCGGCGCATAAACCAGACGCGCGCCAGGATGCTTTGCGAGGGCAAGCGCGGGGATGACGAACACTCAATCCGCGGCGATGGCCGATGGTCCATTTCCTACCTAAGGAAAACCAGATACGCCAAACCCGCCAATCCAAGTTTATTCCACCAATCGAATTTCTTCGCCGCGGCGTAGAGCCAAAGGCACAGGATCAATCCGCATGCCAGACGCAGGATTCCCAGCGGTTCCCGGAATGTGGAAAACGGCGCGAAGACGATCATCGCGGCGTTGGCCAGGAGCAGCAATCCTTCCGGAATTGTCCGCTGTTTGAAGAAATCCACAAGCGGTGCCGCCAATCCGTAAACGGCCGGGAACAGCAGGCCCGGCAGATACACAATCCCAAGCGCGGCGAACGCCGGCAGGCTGGCTCCCGCAATTCGAAATAATCCGGCGAACGGGATCCATTCGAACGGTGTCGCCCCCGCGCCTCCGCTGCCGATCCCCGGCGATCCGAACACCGACCAAAGCCAGATCTGCAATCCGATGTATGGCGCGATCGCCGCAAGGATCACCAATCCGCCGCCGATCCGCCGCCGCAGGAGCAGCCAGGCCGCCCACCCCC
>CAZYSF010000504.1:0-13887 GCA_964649635.1 uncultured Anaerolineales bacterium
CTGATCGTGCCGGTGGCACTCGAGAAGGGTTCGAAATTCGCGATCCGCGAGGGCGGCCTGACCGTGGGCGCCGGCGTGATCACCGAAATCATCGACTAGGCGATCCCAAATGGCTCGACAGAAAATTCGCATCCGACTAAAAGCATACGATCACCGCATACTGGATCAATCCGCCAAACGCATCGTCGAGGCCGCGGAGCGCAACGGCGCCCGCGTGGTGGGACCGGTTCCCCTGCCGACGGAGCACGAGCAGTTCACCGTCCGGCGCGGAGCCTACATCGACAAGGATTCCCACGAACATTTCGAAATCCGGACCCATAAACGGCTGATCGAAGTGCTGGAACCCGATGCGAAGACGCTGGACGCGCTGATGCGTCTGAACCTGCCGGCCGGCGTCGACGTGGAGATGAAGATCTAGCCCGAGGAAATCACCGGCCGGAAAGAGTCCCGTACGCTTGCGCAAAGCGCAAGCACGGGATTGACTGCCGGACGCGGGGATGATGCAGCCCTTCCCAGGCTGACAGTCCCGGGTTGTGCATAGGAGAAAAGTGATGAAGGGATTAATCGGGAAAAAATTGGGCATGGCCCAGATATTTGACGATGCCGGTCGTATGGTCCCGGTCACCATCATTGAAGCTGGGCCGTGTTTTGTTGCCCAGGTCCGGACGAAGGAAAAGGAAGGCTATTCCGCGGTTCAACTGGGGTTTGCCGAGGGCAAAAGCAAGCGGCTGACCGCGGGACAGCTCGGCCACCTGCAGAAGGCTTCCCTCCCGCCGCTCCGCTACCTGCGCGAATTCCGGATCGATGCCGACCAGGCGCCGAAACCGGGCGATAAGATCTCCGTCGATATTTTCAAGACCGGGGAAAAAGTGGATATCGTCGGTGACTCCAAGGGCAAGGGGTTCCAGGGCGGGATGAAGCGTCACGGATTTCACGGCGGCCCGATGTCTCACGGGGCGTCCGACCGCCAGCGCTCTCCGGGCTCGATCGGATCCACCACGACCCCCGGCCGGGTTTACCGAGGCAAGCGCATGGCCGGCCATATGGGCGCCGCGCGGGTCACGTCATCCGGATTGCGGGTGGCCCTGGTCGATGCCGAACGCAACCTTTTGGGAGTCGCGGGCAGCGTCCCCGGTTCCAAGGGTAGCATCGTCATCATCCGCGAAGCGCGCAAGCAATAGGCCGCAGCCGAGCCCGAGACGCCAGAAGGGATGCGATAACGATGGAAGTTGAAGTCGTCAACATGAAAGGAAAAGTGGTGCGTTCGGTGGAACTGCCGGCCGCCATCTTCGAAGCTCCGGTCCGCAAGGACTTGATGCACCAGGCGCTGGTCTATCAGCAGGCGGGCGCGCACCTGGGAACGCACAAGACCAAAGGCCGCGGGGAAGTCAGCGGCGGCGGACGCAAACCGTGGAAGCAGAAGGGAACCGGACGGGCCCGCCAGGGTTCGACCCGCTCGCCGCAATGGCGGGGCGGCGGCAAAGTCCACACCCCGATTCCGCGGGATTATTCGCTGAAGATGCCGCGCCAGATGCGCCAGGCGGCGCTGCGCTCGGCCCTCTCCGCCAAGCTCTCCGACAAGGCGGTGGTGGTGGTCGACCGGATCGCCCTCGCGAAGGCCAGCACCGCGGCGATGTCGCAGGCGCTGCAGGCGGTGGCGGGGTCCGAAAGCGCGCTGGTGGTGCTGTCGGAACGGAATGAGATCGTCGAACGCTCGACGCGCAACTTGACCAAGGCCAAGACCCTGCGCGCCGGATACCTGAACATGCGCGACCTGTTCAAATACGAAAAGGTGGTTCTGGCGCTCCCGGCCCTGGATCAGATTCGGGAATGGCTGGATCCCGGGAGGACCGAATGACCGAGCATTTGGAGAACGTTTTGCGCCGGCCGATCATTTCGGAAAAATCCATCCGGCTGGCCAAGGAAAACCAGTACACCTTCGAGGTCCTGCCGCGCGCGACGCGGACCCAGGTGAAACAGGCCATCCTGCAGATGTTCGAGAACGTCGAGGTGAAGCAGGTGGATATTGTGATCGCCACGCCGAAGGTCTCGCGCTCGCTCCGCACCCGCCGGCTGCGCACCCGCCGGGCGGCCTACAAGAAGGCGATTGTCACGCTGTCGAAGGGGACCATCCCCATCTTTGAAGGGGTGAAGGGATAATCCCATGCCGGTAAAAATATACAAACCCACCTCGCCGGGGCGGCGGGGGATGACCAGCTCCACTTTCGAGGAAGTCACCAAAAGCCGGCCGGAACGGTCGCTGATCGTCTCGAAGCAGAAACGCGGCGGCCGCAACAGCTACGGCAAAGTAACCGTCCGCCATCGCGGCGGCGGCAACCGCCAGCACGTCCGGATGATCGATTTCAAGCGCGACAAGAAGGATATTCCCGCCCGCGTGGCCGCGATCGAATACGATCCGAACCGCTCGGCCCGGATCGCGCTGCTGGCGTACACCGACGGCGAGAAGCGCTACATTATTGCGCCGCTCGAGCTGAAGGTCGGGGATATGATCCTCTCCGGGACGAAGGCGGAGATCCATCCGGGGAACGCCATGCCGATCTCGCAGATCCCGGTCGGCACGATGGTTCACAACATCGAGCTTGAGGAAGGCAAGGGCGGGCAGCTGGCGCGCTCGGCCGGCACGGGGGCGCAGCTCCTGGCCAAGGAAGGCCAGTACGCGCAATTGCGCCTGCCGTCGGGCGAGATGCGCCTGATCCGCCAGACCTGCTACGCCACGATCGGGGTGGTGGGGAACGTCGACAAACGGAACATCAAACTGGGCAAGGCCGGACGCAAACGCCACATGGGCGTGCGCCCGACGGTGCGCGGCACCGCCATGTCGCCGCGCGACCATCCGCACGGCGGCGGCGAAGGCCGCCAGCCGGCCGGCATGCCCGGACCGAAAAGCCCGTGGGGTAAACCCACCCGCGGGTATCGCACGCGCAACAACAAGAAGACCGACCGGTTCATCGTCCGGCGCCGGCCGTCAAAACGCAAGTAGGTTCCGAGCCGGGGCGCTCGAGGAGAATCCATCATGTCGCGATCGCTGAAAAAGGGGCCGTATATCGAGCCCAAGCTGCTCAAGAAGGTCGAAGCCATGAACCAGAAGGGCGAGAAAAAAGTCGTCCGCACCTGGAGCCGGGCCAGCACGATTTTTCCGCAGATGGTCGGGCACACGATCGCCGTCCACGACGGGCGGCGGCATGTGCCGATCTACGTCACGGAAAACATGGTCGGCCACCGCCTCGGCGAATTCGCCCCGACCCGGACCTTCCGCGGCCACGTGACCAAGGAGTCCGTCACGGCGGTCGAGGGCGGCGCGGCAGCGCCGGCAGCGGCGGGCACGGCGAAGACCGGCGCGGCCAAGAAGGAGGGCGGCAATGACTGACGTACGCGCCAAGATGCGCTATGCGCCGTCTTCGGCACAGAAGATACGCACGGTGATGACCGCCGTGCGCGGCCGGAAAGCGGAAGAGGCGCTGGCCTATCTGCTCTCCATGCCGCAGACCGGGGCCGCCCATCTGGCCAAGCTGCTTAAATCGGCGATCGCCAATGCGGTTCAGAACCAGGGGCTTCACAAGGAAGATCTGGTGATCGCCCAGCTGTTCGCCAACGAGGGCCCCACCCGCAAATGGCGCCGCTTCGGCGCCCGGGGTCGGTTCTAGCCGATCCTTCGTCGGTCGTCGCACGTGACCATCGTGTTGCGCGAAAAAGAGTGATCGAGCGCTTCGGCGCCATTCATTAGGAGCAGGTATGGGTCGCAAAATCCATCCAATTGGTTTTCGTCTGGGGGTCAACAAGACCTGGGAGAGCCGCTGGTTCGCCGAGGGCAAGGAATACGCGGAGCGGCTGCACCAGGACGCCGCCATTCGCAAGATGATCATGAAGAACGCCACCGATGCGGCGATCGCGCGGGTGGAGATCGAGCGCGACCACAATCTGGTCCGCGTCTTTGTCTTCACCGCCAAGCCGGGCGTGTTCATCGGCCGCAAGGGCGCCGCGGTGAAGGAATTGCGCCAGCACCTGGAGAAGGTCACCGGCTGCAAAGTGGACCTCAAGGTCCAGGAGATCACCCAGCCGGACATGGAAGCCTCGCTGGTGGCCGACAACATCGCCCGCCAGCTGGAGCGCCGCATCAGCCACAACCGCGCCATGAAGCGCGCCGTGGCCCAGGCCATGCGCCAGGGGGCGCTGGGTGTGAAGGTGATGTGCGCCGGCCGGCTCTCAGGCAGCGAAATGAAGCGGACCGAGTGGATGCGCGAGGGGCGCGTCCCGCTCCAATGGCTCCGGGCGAACATCGATTTTTCCCGCACCGAAGCGCTGACCACATACGGGCGCATCGGGGTGAAGGTCTGGATTTTCAAGGGGGAATCGCGCCCGGAAACGGAAGATAAAGTGGCAATGACGGAAGGCGCCTACATTTCGGAGTAATCGGCCAGTTCCGGCCCTGCCGCGCCCCCGCAAGGGCGGCGCCGCGGGGAAGAAGGTGATGGAGGAAGATCAGCATGTTGATGCCAAAGCGCGTCAAGTGGCGCAAACAAATGCGCGGCCGGATGAGCGGCCACGAAACCCGCGGCACCGAATTGGATTTCGGCGAGTACGGGCTGCAGGCGCTCGAGCCGGGCTGGCTCACCCAGCGCCAGATCGAAGCGGCCCGCCGCGCCCTGGTGCATTCCATGAAGCGCCGCGGCAAAATCTGGGTCCGGATTTTCCCCGACAAGCCGATCACCATCAAGGCGGCGGAGACCCGGATGGGCAAAGGCAAGGGCGCCGTGGATCACTGGGTGGCGGTGGTGAAACCCGGACGGATCATATTCGAAGTGGGCGGCCTGCCCGAGGATGCCGCGCGCGAGGCGCTCCGCCTGGCGGCCTTTAAATTCGGCCTGAAAACCAAGATGATCGCCAAGATCGAAGCCGGCGCGAAGGAGTGACGGGATGACTATCAAGGAATTGCGCGCGCTGGATACGGATGAATTGCGCGTTCGGCTGGACCAGGCCAACAGGGAAATGATGAACCTGCGTTTCCAGTTCACCATGGGACAGCAGAACGACACCTCGCGGCTGCGGATCGCCCGCCGGAACATCGCGCGCATCCACACCCTGCTGCGTGAGCGGGAGCTCGAACCTGCTCCGGAAGGAAAGACCAAATGACAACCAATCCGCGCCGACGCATGATCGGCACCGTGATCGGTACCAGCATGACCAAGACGGTGGTGGTCCGCGTGGACCGCACCGTGCGCCACCCGCTTTACGGCAAGGTGGTTCACCGCAGCCAGAAGTTCCTGGTGCACGACGAAAGCGGCTGCCAGAAGGGCGACCGGGTGCAGATCGTGGAGAGCAAGCCCATCTCACGCCGCAAGCGCTGGGTGCTGGAAAAGGTCCTTGCCCACGACCGCCGGATCCATGAAGTGACGGCGGCGGGGCCGGAGGTTGAAGTGACCGCCGGGGCCAAGCCGGCCGCCAAGCCCGCGCCGAAAACCGGAGGTGGGGAATGATTCAGCAGGAATCCCGGCTTGTCGTGGCCGATAACACCGGCGCACGCGAAATTCTGGTGATGCACATTCAGGGCGGGTCGCGCCGCAAGACGGGACGCATCGGGGATGTGGTCGTGGCGGCCGTGAAATCCGCCGCGCCGCAGGGGACGGTCAAGAAGAGCGAAGTGGTCAAGGCCGTGATCGTCCGGACCGCCAAGGAATACAGGCGCGACGACGGTTCCTACATCCGCTTCGACGACAACGCCGCCGTCATCCTCGACGCGGACGGGGAAAACCCGAAGGGCACGCGCATTTTCGGACCGGTGGCGAGGGAATTGCGGGAGAAGGGCTTCATGAAGATCGTCTCCCTGGCCCCGGAAGTCATCTAGAGGAGCACATCGTGGACATCAAGAAGGGCGATACCGTGGAAATCCTGAGCGGGTCCGACCGCGGCAAGCGCGGGCTCGTATTGCGCACGCTTCCCAAGGCGGAGCGGGTGGTGGTGGAGGGGATCAACCTGCACAAGAAACACACCCGCCAGACCACCAAGACCGGATCCGGTTCTTCGATCAAGGGCGGCGCGGTGGAATTCCCCGCCCCGATGCATGTTTCCAACGTCATGCTGGTGTGCCCGAAGTGCGAAAAACCCACCCGCGTGACGCGCCGGACCGGCGATGAACGCCGCGGGCGCTATTGCAAATCCTGCGACAGCCCGCTGGATTACGCCGGCAAATAGGAGAAAGAAGCATGACGCATTATTTGCATGACCGTTATCGCAAGGAAGTGGTGCCCGTGCTGCAGCGCGAGTTTTCCTATTCCAACGTGATGCAGATCCCGCGGCTGCGCAAGGTGGTCCTGAACGTGGGCTGCGGCGAGGCGATCGACAATCCCAAGGCGCTCGAAGCCACGGTCGGGGACGTGACCTTGATCGCCGGGCAGAAGCCGGTCGTCACCAAGGCCAAGAAAAGCGTGGCGAATTTCAAACTCCGCGAAGGCAAGGAAATCGGCGTGACGGTCACCCTGCGCGGGGAACGGATGTGGTCGTTCCTCGACCGGTTGATGAACGTCGCCCTGCCGCGCGTGCGGGATTTCCGCGGCGTGTCGCCGGATGCCTTTGACGGGCGCGGCAATTACACCCTCGGCCTCAAGGAACAGCTGATCTTCCCCGAGATCCAGTACGACAAGATCGACAAGGTCCGGGGATTTGAAGTGACCATCGTGACCTCGGCGCAGAACGACCAGGAAGGGCGCCGGCTGCTGCAGCTCATGGGCATGCCATTTCAGAAGGGATAAGGCGATATGGCCAAGAAATCCATCATTATCCGCGAAACGCGGCGCAAGTATGCAGAACGGGTCCGCAATCGCTGCCGGGTTTGCGGCCGGCCGCGGGGATACATGCGCAAATTCCAGATGTGCCGGATTTGCTTCCGCGAGCGCGCGCTCAGCGGAAAGATCCCCGGCGTGGTCAAATCGTCTTGGTAATCGACGGGCGATCGTGGCCCCGAGAAGGAGAGTGGTCTGATGACTGTTGTTGATCCTATCGCCGATATGCTCACCCGAATCCGCAACGGCCTGTTGGCCGGGCATCCGCTGGTGGCGATGCCGACTTCGAAGATGAAGACGGCCGTGGCCGGGATTCTCAAGGATGAAGGGTATATCGAGAAGTACGAAGTGGTCACCGAGGAAGCTCCCCAGGGAGTCCTGCGGGTGTATTTGAAGTACATGGGCGAACGCCGGGAACGGCGGCCGGTGATCACCGGCCTCGAACGGGTCAGCCGTCCGGGACGCCGCGTGTACGCCAGCAAACGCGAGATTCCGCGGGTGCTTTCCGGATTGGGCGTGACGATCGTTTCCACCCCCAAGGGGATCATGACCGGCGCCCGGGCGCGCAAGTTGGGCGTGGGCGGCGAAGTGATCTGCAAGGTTTGGTAATGGCCGGCCCGGTCAACGGACCGGACCATTGAGGCAGAAGGAGGTTCGCGTGTCACGGATCGGTCGATTGCCGGTGAAAATCCCGGCGGGAGTCCAAATTCAAATTGAAGGAAACACCGTTAAGGTGAAGGGACCGAAAGGGGAAATGGCCCGCACCTTCCCGGCGTTCCTTAAATTCAACAAGGAAGCCGAGGCGCTCCATGTCCAGCGCGGCTCCGATGCCCGGACCGAGCGCGCTTCGCACGGAATGGCGCGGGCCCTGATCCAGAACATGGTCACCGGCGTCAGCCAGGGATTCCAGAGGGATCTCCAGGTCGAGGGCGTCGGGTACCGCGCGGAACTGAAGGGCGCCGACCTGGTCCTCTCCCTGGGTTTTTCCCACCCGGTGACGATCAAACCGCCGGCGGGCATCTCCTTCGGGGTCGATGAAAAAGCGCGCACGATTCAGGTCAAGGGGTATGACCGCGAACAGGTGGGCCAGATGACGGCCGATCTGCGCAAACTCCGGCCTCCGGAACCGTACAAGGGAAAAGGGCTGCGTTATGTCGGCGAGAAGGTCCGCCGCAAGGCCGGTAAGGCCGGCAAGACCGCGGCGGCGAAATAATCCGGAGCTTTTTCCGGATCCCGCGCCCCGGTTTGGGCTTGACAGCCCGCGGCTTGCGGGCGGCCCCCGCGCAATCGGTTGGGGCGGGTTGTTCGGGGTTATCCAAGGATGAGGTAGGAATATGAGTCCGAAATCACGCGAGCAAAAAAGAATCAGGCGCCACATCCGGGTCCGCAAGCATGTGGCGGGCACATCCGATCGGCCGAGAGTCTCGGTGTTCCGCAGCCTCTCGCAGATTTACGCCCAGGTCATCGACGACAGCACCGGCCGAACGCTGGTGGCGGTGTCCACCGTGGATAAGGACCTGCGCGAAAAGATCGGCAAGCTGAAGAAATCCGAGCAGGCCAAGGAAGTCGGCAAGGCGTTGGCCGAGCGGGCGCAGTCCAAGGGCATCAAACAGGTGGTTTTCGACCGCGGTGGTTACCGCTATCACGGGCGCGTAAAGGCGCTGGCGGAAGCGGCCCGCGCAGCCGGTTTGCAGTTCTAGTCGGGAATAGCGCGACAGCGCGATGGAGTAGACGATGGCACGATACGACAGACGGGAAGAGGACATCAAACCCGAATTCGACGAACGCGTGATCGATATCGCCCGGGTGGCCAAAGTGGTCAAGGGCGGGCGCCATTTCACCTTCCGAACCGTGGTGGTGGTGGGCGACAACAAGGGGCGAGTCGGGATCGGTATCGGCAAGAGCCGAGTGGTGCCGGATGCGATCCGCAAGGGCACCGAAAAAGCCCGGCGGCTGATGCACAACGTGCCGCTTTCCAAGGCCACCATCCCGCATGAGGTGATCGGCAAATGCGGCGGCGCGGTGGTCCTGCTCAAGCCGGCCTCGCCCGGCACGGGCGTGATCGCGGCGGGCGGCGTGCGCGCCGTCCTGGAAGCGACCGGGGTGCACGACATCCTGACCAAGTCGATGGGCTCCGCCAACGTTCTGAACGTCGTCTCGGCCACGATGGACGCGCTCGATCAGCTCAAGGATCCAAAGGTGCTGGCGGCCGTGCGCGGCAAGGAAGCGCGTCACGTGATGCCGTTCTGGGAGCGAAAAGCGAATGACTGAGAAAACGACTCCGAAAAAGGCGGCGGCGCCGGAGACCGAGAAGCGGCCGAAAGCCGCGAAGGCGAAGGCCGCACCGGCGGCGCAGGCCGGCATTCTACGGATCACGCTCCTGCGCAGCCCGATTACCGAAACCTACCGCCATAAGGCCACGATCCGGGCGCTCGGCCTGAGGCAGATCCGCCAGACGGTCGAACAGGCGGATACGCCGCAGCTCCGGGGAATGCTCGCGAAGGTGAACCACATGGTGAAGGTGGAAGCCGGAGAGGGCAAGGAGAAATCGTCATGAAGTTGCACGAGCTTACACCGAATGCGGGTTCCACCCACCGGCGCAAGCGCGTCGCCCGCGGTATCTCGGCCGGCCAGGGCAAGACCGCCGGACGCGGCACCAAGGGCCAGGGCGCGCGCCAGGGCGGCGGGCCTTCCCAATATTTCCAGGGCGGCAACCTCCCATTCTTCCGGAAACTCCCTTTCAAGCGCGGTTTTGACCCGTTGAACCGGGTGAAATACCAGGAAATTAACCTGGATCAGCTGACGGATCTTCCGAAGGACACCGTGATCACACCTGAACTCCTGGTCGAGGCGGGATTGGTGCGCAACGCCGGGCAGCCGGTGGCGGTGCTCGGACGCGGCGAGATCAAGTCGGCGATTACGGTCCGGGTGCAAAAAGTATCGGGCGGCGCCAAGACGAAGATAGAAGCCGCGGGCGGAAAAGTCGAAGCCTGGGAGGCACCCAAGCCCGAAACCGCCAAGCCGGAAACCGATGCGCCGAAACCGGAGAAAAAGAAAGCCGTGAAAAAGGCGGCCGGAACCAAGGCAGCCGGAACCAAGGCAGCTGGAACGAAGGCAGCTGGAACGAAGGCAGCTGGAACCAAGGCAGTTGGAACCAAGGAAGATGTAAAGCAGGAAGCGGGCGAGTAACCTCGCGGCCGGGTGTTTTTTGGAGGAATGATGTCGATGCTGAGAAAGGCGATTAGTTTCCTGCGGCACCTCTGGGCGGCGGAAGATCTGCGCAACCGGGTTCTGATCAGCGTGGGGTTGCTGTGCATCTACCGGGTGGCCGCGCATATCCCCGTGCCGGGGGTGAATCTGGAAGCGCTTCGCGCCATGTTCGCTTCGGGCGGCGCCACATTCATCGAAATGCTCGACATGCTTTCCGGCGGGACGATCGGCAACTTCTCCGTGATGGCCATGGGGCCCTACCCGTACATCACGGCCCAGATCATCCTGCAACTCCTGGCGCCGATCATCCCGGGCATGGAACAACGGCAGCGCGAAGATCCGCAGGGCGCGCGCCGCTGGATGGAACGCTGGACCTATTACATCGCGGTCCCGATGGCCGCGCTGCAGTCGCTTTCGCAGATCGGCATCCTGAACGCCATGAACGTCGGCGGCACACCCATCCTGGAGGGGTTCGGCTGGAACCTGCCTTCGGTGGCGGTGATCGTCACAATGACCGCCGGGACGATGTTCTCGATCTGGCTGGGCGAACTGATCTCGGAATACGGGCTGCGCAACCAGGGGCTCTCGCTGATCATCTTCGCCGGAATCGTTTCGAGCATTCCCGGCAATCTGATCCGCATGGTCACCGGCGGCACCACCGGCCTGGTCAGCCTGGGCGTGTATGTCCTGGTGATCGTGGCGGTGATCTTCCTGATCATCATCGTCCAGCAGGGACGGCGCAACATCCCGGTGATGTATCCCGGGCGGCGGATCGGCTTCCGGCAGGCGATGCCGGTGCGGGCCAACCTGCCTTTGATGGTCAATATGGCCGGCATGATCCCGCTGATCTTCGCCGGAACCTTCATCTCCATGCCGAGCGTGGCGGTCGGGTGGATCGTTCAAGCCGTGCCGGATACAAGCCACTGGCTCAACATCTTGGCGTCGGGCGTGATGCGGTTCATGAGCGGGCAGGGCGCGGGATATTACATCCTCTTCTTCCTGCTGGTCGTTGTGTTCACGTTCTTTTACACCGACGTGCAGTTCACCCAGGCCAACTTCGCCGAGAACCTGCGGCGGAGCGGGGCGCAGATCCCGGGAGTCACCTCGGGCGAGGCGACGCAGAAATACCTTACCCGGGTGATGCGGCGGATCACCTTCCCGGGCGCATTCTTCCTCGGATTTGTGGCGATCCTGCCCTTCCTGGTCGGATTGGTCGTCGACCTTGGCGCGAATAAAAGCTCTCTCATGATCACCTCTTCCGGACTGCTGATCGTGGTGGGCGTCGTCCGCGAGCTCTATTTCACCCTCGAGGCGGAATTGAAGCTGCGCGGGTACGACGAATCCCTTTTGGTGAAATGACATGGCCGACCTGATTGTTCTGCTCGGACCGCCCGGTGCGGGAAAAGGCACCCAGGCGAAAGTGCTCAGCCGGGAGTTGAACCTGGCACACATCTCCTCCGGCGATCTTTTCCGGGATCATCTTTCGCGCAAGACCGAGCTGGGGGTGCTGGCGCAGGGTTACATGAAGCGCGGGGAATTGGTGCCCGACAACGTCACCATCTCGATGATCCGCGAACGGATGGGCAACCCGGACTGCGCCAAGGGCGCGATCCTTGACGGGTTCCCGCGGACGGTGCCCCAGGCCGAAGCCCTGGACCTGTTCCTGGCCGATTCGAAACTGGGGGCGGTCCGCAAGGCGCCGTATATCAAGGTCGAGGCGCAGGTGCTGGTGGAACGCCTCGGCGGGCGCTGGTCCTGCCGCGCCGGCGGGCACGTGTTTCATGAGAAGTTCAATCCGCCCAAGACCGCGGGCAAGTGCGACGAGGACGGATCGGAGCTGTACCAGCGTGAGGACGACAAGGCGGAGACGGTGCAAAACCGGATCCGCGTATATTTCGAACAAACCACCCCGCTGATCGAATACTACCGCCGCAAGGGTGTGCTGGCGGAGATCGACGGGGCCAAACCGATCGATGACGTGACCCGGGATCTCCTGGCCTCGGTCCGGTAGACGGTCGGCATGGCGATCTCGCGCGGCATCACGCTCAAATCAAACCGGGAACTGGCGATCATGCGCGAGGCCGGCCGGGTGAACGCCCTGGCGCTCGCCGCCGCGAAAGCCGCCATTCAACCCGGGGCGGCAACCGCCGATGTGGATGCGGCGGCCGCGGAAGTCATTAAAAAACACGGCGCCAAGCCCGCCTTCCTGGGATACGGCAGGCCGCCCTATCCGGCGGTGATTTGCATCTCGGTGAATGAGGAACTGGTGCACGGCATCCCCGGGAAGCGGCGAATCCGGGAGGGGGACCTGGTCAGCGTGGATTGCGGGTCGATCGTCGACGGATACGTAGGCGATTCGGCTTTTTCCATGGCCGTCGGCGAACCGGATGATCTCACCCGGCGGCTGCTCGAAGCGACCGAGGCCGCGCTCGATGCGGTGATCGCCGAGATGGTTCCCGGAAAAAAGACCGGGGACCTGGCGGCGGCCATGCAGCGGGTTGTGGAAGCGGCGGGGTTCCACCTGGTGCGCAATTACACCAGCCACGGCGTGGGCCGGGCGATGCACGAGGAACCGCAGGTGCCGAATTATATGAAGCCCGGCACGGGCTCCGTACTTCGGCCCGGGATGACGATCGCGCTGGAACCGATGGTGATCGCCGGGACGCCCGACACCCGGGTGCTGGCCGATGAGTGGACGGTCGTTTCCGCCGACGGCTCGCGCACGGCGCATTTCGAACACAGCGTCGCGGTGACGGACGGGGAGCCGCTGATCCTGACGCTGCCGTAACCCGGGGCGGCCGGTCCCCGGCTTGGATCACACCGGGGCAGGCTTTTCGGAAGGCGGAGCCGCCGGTATAATCAAATGTTCGGCTCAGGCAGGAAAAAGGAGTGCAGGAACCATGAAAGTGACATCTTCCGTACGCAAACGCTGCCCGAAATGCAAAGTGGTCCGCCGGGCGGGCAAGGTGTACATCATTTGCGATAATCCGAAGCACAAGCAGAGGCAGGGATAACCATGGCTCGTATCGAAGGCGTCGATCTGCCCCGTGAGAAACGGGTCGAAGTGGGCCTGACCTATATTTACGGCATCGGCCCCGTCCTCTCGAAGCGCATTCTCCAGGCGACCAAGGTCAGTCCGGACACCCGGATCAAGGACCTGACGGAAGCCGAAGTGACCGCGCTGCGGGAATTCATCGGCAAACACTTCACGGTGGAGGGAGACCTGCGCCGGGAAGTCCAGATGAACATCAAACGGCTGGTGGAGATCGGCTGCTACCGCGGCCTGCGCCATCGCCGCAATCTCCCGGTGCGCGGACAGCGGACCAAGACGAATTCGCGGACCCGCAAGGGACCGAAGAAAACCGTCGCGGGACGCGGCCGCCGTCGCGGAGCCAAGAAGAAATAGGGGCGCAGCGTCGCTGCGCCCGTACGGCGCAGCCGTCGCTGCGCCCGTACGACGCAGCGTCGCAGCGCCCGTACAGGCAAGCGTGCCGGAAATCCAACGGGGATCCTTCCCCTCCCGCGGCTGGGCGGATTTCCATCGCACGGTTTTTATCCGGCAGCATCGGTTCGATTTTTGCAGTGAGGGAATATGGCAGGAACAACTCGCGGCGCACCACGTGCCAGCACCAAGAAAGGGAAGCGGACGGTCGCCTACGGACAGGCGCACGTGTTCGCGTCCTTCAACAACACCATCGTCACGGTGACGGACAGCCAGGGCAACACCGTCGCCTGGGCCAGCGCGGGGACTTCGGGGTTCAAAGGCTCCCGCAAGAGCACGCCCTTCGCGGCCCGGATGGCCGCCCAGCAGGCGGCCAAAGTGGCGCAGGAGATGGGGATGCAGGAGCTCGACATTTACATCAACGGGCCGGGGCCGGGG
>CAZYSF010000505.1:0-1996 GCA_964649635.1 uncultured Anaerolineales bacterium
CAGAGCGCGCGCACAGGTGCTGATGGAATGCAGAATCTCATGTGCGTCGTAGCGATGCGTCAGATCGATGCTGTAGCTTTGGTTGTAGGTAATGACGTCTCCGGAGCTGATCCCGCCGGCACCTGGCCGGGGGTCGGTCGGCAGGATGATATAGCGGATTTCCTTATAACACTGCGAAAGACTCGCGCCGGTCAATTCCCTCTCGAGCGGATACACGATGTCGCGCGTCGCCGCCAGGAACGAATCGCAATCCGCCTGGCGGGAGGCGGGCAGCGCGCTGCAGTCGATCGTGAAGGGCAGATCGGAAGGAGGATGGGTAACGGTCGCGGTCGGGAGGATTGTCGGCGTCCGGGTCTGCGTCCTCCCGGCGGGATCCGTCTTCGCGGAAATCGGAGTCCGTATCGAGGAGGTTGGCGCATTCCCAGCGCCCTTTACTCCCGGAAAATTACACGCGGCGGCCGCCGAGAGTAATAGGAGTATGCATAAAATATTTTTATGTTTCATGCCGGCTCTCCTTAAGTCCCGCCGATTCCCACCGGGAGGATTTTAACGAACGAAGAGATTCTACACGGGTTCAGTCCCTTCCGCACAGAGCCGGATGCCGCGCGGAGGTCACCGGTTTTGGTTTTCCAATTTTTCGACGACCGGTCCGGTCAGCCGGCGGATGGAAATAATCGGCTCCCCTTCTTTGCGGAACGGCAGGATTTCGGAATGCGCCCGGGCATAAACGCTGAGCGATTTATCGTCCCAGGAAATCCGACCCTTGCTCCAGACCGCCTGGTACTCCGAGCCCCGGACACTCCTTCCGAAAGCCAGCGTGTCAAACCGGATCTCCGCCGCCAGGGTTTCGATATTCCGCCTGGCGGTTTCCTCCTTGTGCGCGAATTCCTGCTCGATTTCGGAAACGCGCGTTCCATATTCGGGCGGAAGTGATTCGTCGATCAGCCGCTTTTTCTCCAAGCGAAGGCCATCCAATTCCGTGTGGAGAATCGAGAGTAGATCTAGTTTCTTTTTGATGTGGATCATGGTTTCCCCCTTGTGGAATAGCCCGGTAAGGCTCGCTCACGCGGCGCCCGCCGGGTTTGCCGACGAACTCACGCTTTCCCGGTCAATCGGTATTTTAATCGAAAACGTGAAAACCGGATTCTCCCGCGCGGATCACCCCCGGCCTCCGGCGCAAGGAAAACCTATGCGATGGCGTATCGCATGATCACCTTCCTCGCCGAGGGCCGCACGCACTCGACAAATCCCGCGCGCTCGAAGACCGAGGGAATCCCCATGTAGACCGAGACCGGCGGCAGCCGCCCAATATCTGCCAGTGTCGGATACGCCTCCACCACTTTCGCCCCCTGCCGCGCGGCATACTCCACTGCCGCGCGAATGAGCGGAACGGCAATCCCCTGGTGGCGGTAGTCCTTCCCCACGAAGAAGCAGACGATCGACCAGACCGGTTGGTCATCGAGCCTTTTGAGCGTGCGCGACCGTTCCAGGCCGGAAAATTTTTCCCGCGGCGCGATCGAGATCCATCCGGCGGGTTCGCCCGCCACGTAGGCCAGGATCCCGGGCACCTCGCCCGATCCGACAATCTTTTTCATCGCCCGGCGGTTGCCTTCGCCCTGCCGCTTTTCGAATTCAGAACGCGTCTCACGCCACCACATGCACCAGCAGCCGCCGTATGCGCCGTGCCTGCCGAACAGCCGTACGAAATCATCCCAGCGGTCGGGTGTCAGAGGGTGGAATTCAAGGGGGGCGAGGGGCTGATTCTTAAGGAGAGGAGTGGTCATACATCCACCGTCAATGCGGGCTCATCCCGCATCTCGATTTCATGATACCGATGGGGCTCCTCGGCACGCGGCAAGGATCAGCCTGCCGCGCTTTTAACCGTCTTCTTCCACGGCTTTTCCCGGATGAGCCGCGCCCCCAATCCCAGCAAGACGATCACCCCCGCCAGCGTGCCTCCCGGGAAAAAGATCGCGGCCATCAGTGCGGCCGCCGC
>CAZYSF010000506.1:0-2454 GCA_964649635.1 uncultured Anaerolineales bacterium
CGGCATACGCGTGCTCGGCACGATCAAAGAGCGCCTGGCTCAGAGCTCGGATATCGCGAAAATCGCCGATCGCCGGTTCCCGCGCTCGTTGTTGGTGGACATAACCCACGGGCATCTTAATCTGGCCGAAGCCGTCCTGGATGTGGCCGGCGGCGGTCCGCTGCCCACTTCGGGGCTGCTGGAGCATCTGGAGCTGCCAGCCAATGTGGATCCGCGCCTGGCAGCTTTCTCCCTGGAATTCGCACTCTATCAGGATGAGCGGTTCGAGGAAGTCGGACCCGCCGGCGAAATGGCGTGGTTCCTAAAACGTCTGGAGCCGCCGGAAGTTAATTTCCCCCCGCGGCGTCTTGCCTGTGAAAAAGACGCCTCGGCGCCGGCCGCGCTTTCCGAACCGCTGCAAACCCTGGTGCGCGAATTGGACGATGAGTGGGGACCGGGGGAGAGGCCGCCGGGCGGGGAAGCCGGCGAAGTATCCCTGATCCTCTCCTTCCCGCATTGGCGGGTAGGTACGTTGCCGCTCAACCCGCGCCTTGAGGCGGTCTTCCCGCATGCCCATGAGGCAACCCGCATCCGTTTTGAATTCATCGATTCGGAATCCGGGGAACGGTTCCCGGGCTGGGTGGTGGCCCCCTTCCGGTTCGTATTCGGGCTGGCCGAATGGTACGCGAAGAAGGGATTGCTGCCCGGCGGAATCCTGCGGGTACGCCCGGGCGAACAGCCGGGTGAGATCGTGCTGGACGCGGCCACCCGCCGCCCGGCGCGCGAATGGGTCCGGACGGCGACCGCATCCGGCAACAACCGGCTCTCGTTTACCATGCAGAAGCAGTCGGTGGCGGTGGAGTATGACGAACTCTCGGTCATCGCGGTCGATGATCCGCGCGCGGTGGACGAGCTGTGGCTGCGGATGAACGAACAGAAGCTGCCGCTGGAGCTGCTGATCGCCGAAGTATTCCGCGAGCTGGCCAAACTTAACCCGCAAAGCACGGTCCACGCGCGGACTCTCTACTGCGCGGTCAACGTCGTGCGCCGGCTTCCACCGGCTCCGGTATTTGCGGAATTGATGAAGCGCCCGTTTTATTCGCACGTGGGGGATCTGTATTACCGTTTCGACGAGGTGAAATGGACGGAGAGCCGGTAATCGAATCGGGCGCTGTGCGCCTGCTTAAACCCAGCCTGTCCACCCGGTTCCATATCGAATACGATTGGTGGCGGCGCAACGAACGCGAATGGCGGGTATACCTCCTGAGCCACCTGTGCGCGGAGCACCGCGCCGCGCTCGAATCCGTCGCCGACGGAACCCGGATCGACTGGATCGATCCGAACACGGCCGAGGTTAAAAGCATCGACGGGATCCAGCATGCGCTGATCTCGCATTGCTCCCTCCAGCCGGAGTACATCGCCCCGCATACCACCCTGGTGGACGCCGTGTTCCGGGTGTTCCTGGCCAATGGCAATACTCCGCTTACCGTGAATGAAATCTCCGAAAAAATCGGGCGGCCGGCCAACACCATTTTGCGGACGCTTTCCGGCGTGCGCGTTTACAAAGGCATCCGCCCGGCTGTGGATTAGTTCAACCCCGGATTTATAACCACAAAAAGCACAAAAGACACAAAAGGAAAAAACGAATAATTATGCTTCTTGAAGAATGTCACTCCGGTGTGTTCGTAGCCGGGGTCCACAAACGACAAGAAAAGAAAGCACATGCCATGCTTCTGGATGCCGGCTAAGTACATGCCGGCATGACGAACAAAAAATGATGCTGGCAAATTGCTTGCTGGCATGATGATTGGTAAACCTCAATTATTTTCATTCTCTGACAACTTATCAATGGTTTGGGAAAGTTAGCTGAATTTGTTAGAATATTATTCACGCCCCCGTAGCTCAATGGATAGAGCACCGGACTTCTAATCCGATGGTTGTGGGTCCGATTCCCGCCGGGGGCGCCTGTTCCTTAATTAACAGAAGTAATAGCATAAACACGTAAGGGCGAACGGCTGTCCGACCATATATTAGAATCAAGCCGCCGCCCGGAGGCGGCGTTCGGAGTTCACTGAGTACTAAATTGGGGGTTGGGGCGGGGAGCCAAGCTCCCACGCTGCCAAAGGCCCCTCTCATCCGCTGAAGTTGTTTGACTCTCGACGTCATATGCCAGCGGTGGCGGCTTGTAATATCATGATAGCCTTTTTAAAAATATTTTCCATTAATGCATTATTAAATGGCAATCCGGTCACAAAGCCGCGCATGCAGATCCCTTTGAATATCATGAATTTCACAGTAGCAGGCTGCTGAAAAAGCGCCTGCCGTCATGGCGAGCTGCCCCTTCGCTATTCTCAGGGCAGGCTTCGGGAGCGAAGCAATCTCCCTTTTCTAGGGATAATCGGCAGATTGCTTGGCCTGCCCCGGTTGGGGTAGGCCGGGGTCGCTTCGCTCCTCGCAATGACACTCTGATTGATT
>CAZYSF010000507.1:0-4539 GCA_964649635.1 uncultured Anaerolineales bacterium
GCCCGCACTGGTAAAGTTTGAGTTTGGGGCCGACCACGATCACCGAGCGCCCGGAATAATCCACGCGCTTGCAGAGCAGGTTGCGGCGGAAGCGGCCCTTCTTGCCCTTGAGCATGTCGGAAAGCGATTTCAGTTCGCGGCGGCCGCGGCGGGAAAGCGCCTTGCCGCGCTGCGAATTGTCGATCAGGCTGTCCACTGCTTCCTGCAACATGCGTTTTTCGTTGCGGACGATCACGTCCGGCGCGCCGAGTTCGATCAGCCGCTTGAGGCGGTTGTTGCGGTTGATCACCCGCCGGTAAAGGTCGTTGAGATCTGAGGTGGCGAACCGGCCGCCGTCGAGTTGGACCATCGGCCGCAGTTCGGGCGGGATCACGGGGAGGACCGTCAGGATCATCCATTCCGGCCGGTTGCGCGACCGGCGGAACGCTTCGACCACCTTCAGCCGCTTCGAGGCCTTCTTCTTGCGCTGCTTGCTCTTGGTGGTGCGGACGTCCTTCCAAAGCGTTTCGGATTCCTTCTCGAGGTCGAGGTTGCGCAGAATTTCATAAAACGCCTCGGCGCCCATTTCCGCCTTGAATACCTGGCCCCAGCGCGTCTTCAGTTCGCGGTAGCGGCTCTCGCCGACGAAGGAGAGCTTCTTGATCTCCATCAGCTCTTCGCGCTGCTGCAGAAGCGAATCGCGCGCTTCCTGGGTCTGGTCTTCCATCTGGCCGCGCAGTTCCGTGAGCGTCTCGTCGGCCTCGGCCTTGGTCTTTTCCTTTTCGAGCTTGATTTTTTCGACGGCCTTGTCGCGTTTTTCCTTCAGCTCGCTTTCGATTTCCTCCAGGCGGGTCTTGACCGCCTTCTGCAGGACCGTAAGGTGCTTGGAGGTGATGGTTTCGCCCTTATCGGCGATCATCGTCGAAGTGGCCGAGAATTCGATCGGGACGCGGATGGTCGAGCCCTGCTTTTCCTTCAGCGACTGCTCCATCCGCTGGCCTTCCTTGATCAGCGGGTCGAGCCGTTCACTGACGTCCTCGTCGAACTTGTCCTTCGTGCTCTTGATCTTTTCATCCAGGTCGGCGATGCGCTTCTCGAGCTGCACCTTTACCTGTTTGATCTTCTGGTTGATCTCCGCGCCCTGTTTGTCTTCCGCCTTGGCAAGCTCTTCGTCAAGCCGCTTGAGCGCCTTCTGACGCGCGTCCTCGTCCACATGGGTGATGACGTACTGCGCGAAATAGAGGACCCGGTCCAGGTTTCGCCGGCTGATGTCCAGCAGCAGCCCCAGGTAGGAGGGCACGCGGCGGGTGTACCAGACGTGCGCCACCGGCGCCGCCAGTTCGATGTGGCCCATCCGCTCGCGGCGGACCGAGGAGCGCGTCACTTCCACACCGCATTTATCGCAGACCACGCCGCGATGGCGTACGTTCTTGTACTTGCCGCAATAGCACTGCCAATCCCGCGTCGGTCCGAAGATCGCCTCGCAGAACAAGCCGTCCTTTTCGGGGCGCAGGCGGCGGTAATTGATCGTCTCAGGCCGCGTTACTTCGCCGTAAGACCAGGAACGGATCGTGTCGGGTGAGGCAAGGGTGACCTTGAGGGACGTAATGCCTTTTGCTTCCACTATTCACTCTCCGGGATATAAAATCCGAGGATTGGTCCGAGAAGACCCCCTACCGGGTTTAAGCAGGCAAAACAAGCGCATGGGGCACCGCCCACGCGCTTTAAGTTGGAATTATATCTTGGTGGCGGAATTATATCCTTCGCAGGCCAATCGGTCAAGGATTAGCTAAAATCCATCCAAAATGTCCTTTTTCCTCGGGAATCCCTTCTTTTTCGGGCTTTTTCGACGATGTCATTTCTTAAAAAAAGGAGGCGCGGCCATGCTGGATATTTTACAGGTCTTGGATTGTATCCTTCGTCAATATACTCATATCGTCATCGGAAACGCAGTACCCGTCCCCCGGTCAAGGAGACGCCGTAAAGAATCCGATCAATCCGCACTGGTTCATCGTCTCGATAATGTTCCTATTCATCCTGATACACCAGACCGACATGCGGCTGCGCCCGCCCTAGCGGAGATCATCGCCAAATGATCCCGCCTCCTCCGGGGGAACACTCCCGCGGCGCTCGGCGTCCTACTGGATATCCGATTCCGCATCCAGGAGGTGATCATGTCCGCACGCCGCGTATTTCCCATATTTTTTGTTCTCGTTTGCGTCCTACTCCTTTACGGTTGTGCCGCTGCAGCCCCCGCTTTGGGTGATCTAAACAGAAGTTTCGCCGCCGATCCGGTTGACGCCTGGCCCAATGCCGCCGCCGGAGGAGTCTCAAAAGCCGAGGGCGGATTGCCCCCGTTGCCGACGTCCGCCGCGCCCGCCACCGGTCAGTCCGCCCCGGACGGCCAGGCCGCACAAGACGGCCAAACCCCGCTGATCATCAAACAGGCGCAGATCCGCCTGCAGGTGAAAAACACCGACCAGGCGATCGACCGGCTGACCCAGATCGTCTCCGACACGGACGGCTACATCATCTCGAACCGGATCTGGTACGAAGAGGCCGGCGGGGAAAATTACAAGTTCGCCACCTACACCATCGGCGTGCCGGTGGACGCCTTCGAGGTCGCCCTGCGCCGTCTGCGGACCATGGCGCTCAAGGTCGTCGATGAAAACGCCAGCGGCCAGGATGTCAGCGAAGAATATGTGGATCTCGAATCCCGCCTGCGTAACCTCGAAGCCACCCGCGACCGCATCCGCGGCTTCCTGGACCAGGCCCAGTCGGTCGAGGAATCCCTGCGCATCAACAACGAGCTGGCCGCGATCGAGGATCAGATCGAACAGGTCCAGGGCCGGATGCGCTTCCTTTCCAGCCGGGCCGCTTTTTCAACCATAACCATCCAGCTGGATCCCGAACTCCCCGCTCCGCCGACGCCCACCCCGACGCCCGAACCCGTTCCCTACCAGTGGAATCCCGGCGCGACCTTCCAGGACGCGAGCGCGATGGCGATCAAGCTCGGGCAGTTGCTGGTGGACGCGTTCATCTACCTCGTGGTCTGGGTGCCGTTCGCCCTCCCGGTCCTGCTCATCTGGATTGTGTATAAAATCGTGACCCATAAACGAAAACCCGCGCAACCGTAACCACGCATTACGCCGATAAAAAAACCGAGTACACGGATAGATCTTTCAAGATGGATTTATCCGTGTAATCGTATTAAAATCCGTGAAATCCGTGGTAAGCCAATATGCAGAAACCGATGCCGGGTTACCCCGTGCGCAGTAATTCCATCCTCCGGATTCTCCTCGCGGGGCTGACCGTGCTCGCGGTCCTGGCCGCCCTCGGATACGTGATCGTTTACGTTTATATCGCCTCGCGGCGGATGGGGTACCCGTACGAACTGGAATGGATTGAAAGCGGTTTTGTCGCCCAGGTCGGGCGGGTCCTCGCCGGCCAAACCGTTTACGGCCCGCCGAGCATCGCCTTCACTCCCTTCATCTACACCCCGCTGTACTTCTACCTCTCCGCCGCGGCCGCCAAAATCACCGGCGCCGGTTTCCTGCCGCTGCGCCTCGTGTCAGTGATATCTTCGCTGGCCGCGATCATCGGTATCTTCGCGCTCGTCTTCCGGCATAGCCGCCATCCCGCGGCGTCATTTCTCGCGGCGGGGCTCTTCGCCGCATCCTACCGGATCACCGGTGCCTGGCTCGACGTGGCCCGGGTGGATTCGCTTGCGATCGCGCTGCTGGTGCTTTTCTGCCTCGCGCTGCCCCGCGCTCCGGACCGGATTCGCTGGCTGACGGCGGGTCTGCTCGCCGGCTTGATGGTGCTGACCAAACAAACCATGGTCCTCGCCGTGGCGCCGTTCTTCGCGGTTCACCTGATCCAATACCGCGCCCGCGCACTGTGGATGGCGGCCGGCTGCCTGCTGCCGCTGGGCTTGGCCGCGCTGTACCTCAACATAACCAGTGAAGGATGGTTTTCCTTCTATACGATCGAGCTGCTCGGACAGCAGGCCGAATGGCTGGGGCAGGACGTTATCATCGGATTCTGGAAGACCGATATGCTGCGCCATTATTTTTTCTCGCTGGGGATTGGCGCGGCGGGGTTGCTGCTGATCCTGCGCGAACGGCGCGGGGAATTCTGGGAGTGGCTGGCGCTCTTGGCCGGGGCGCTGCTTTGCTCGTTCCTCGCGCGGATTAAAAACGGCGGGTACGATAACGTCCTGCTTCCGGCGGTGGCGCTGATTGCGATCCTGTTCGGCCTTGGCTGGGCGCGGGTCACCGGCAGCCTGCTGAAGAATCCGAAGTTCGAGTTGGAGGAGTCCGACTTGCCGTACGTCTCGGGCCATAGCGTTTCCGAGCACCTGCAATACTGCATCCGCAAGTATTGTCCCGACAAGACCGTCGAGGAAGCGCGGCGCTACTACTTTGAACATACCGAGCGGGAGATGCAGGCTATCATGGAAGGACGCGGCAAGGAAAACGCGTTTACGCCCACGCCCGGTCTGAAGGAGTTCCTGCTGGAACTGAAAACGGCTGGGGTGAAGATCGCGCTGGTGACGTC
>CAZYSF010000508.1:0-2164 GCA_964649635.1 uncultured Anaerolineales bacterium
CATCAATCACCGCGGTGCTGCTTTTCATCACAACCTCGCCGGCGACGCGGATCCTCGGAAGCACGTCGGCCAGGTAGGCGCGGAACAGATCCTTTTTATGCGGGAGGATTTGGGCATCCCGCAGGATCAACCAGGAACAGATGATCCATGCCGCCATATCCACAAGATCGCCGGCATAGAAATCGATGACCGCCCGGTCCTGCCCCTTGAGGTGGTCGACCGCCTTCTGGAACTGCTCGGTCGATTCCTCGAGCTTAGCCTTCTCATCCGAAATATCCGCATCCACCGCAAGATCCATCCACATGTGCAACAGCGGGTCGAGCGAGTGGCCGAGCAGTTTGCCGGTGGCGGCGACCACCTGCAGCTGGCTGGTGCCTTCGTAGATATTGGTCACGCGCTGGTCGCGCATCAGCCGCTCGACCTGGAATTCGCGCATGTACCCCACGCCGCCGTGGATCTGCACCGCCTGGAAGCACACCCGGTTGCCCATCTCGGTCGAATAATATTTGACGATCGGGGTGAGGGTTTCGGAAAGCGTGGAGGCGGTCTTCAACCGCTCACGGGCGGAATCCGGATCCGCGGGCGCTCCTTCGGCGGCGGCGCGTTCATACACCTTGAGCAGATCCACCCAGCGTCCCGTTTCGCCGAGCAGCGCCCGGGTGGCTTCGATCTCGCCGCGCATGGCGATCAGCATCCGCGCGACCGGCTGAAGTTCGCGGATCGGCTTGCCGAATTGAACCCGCTGGCGGGAATATTTATCGGCCTCGCGGTAGGCGGCCTCGGCGATCCCGAGCGCCTGGGCGGCGACGGCGAGCCGGGCCCCGTTCATCAGCGCCATCGAGTAGCGCAGCAGGCCGAAGCGCCGTTTGCCGATCAGTTCGGCGGGGGTGTTGGTGTACTGCAGTTCGCAGGTGGGGGAGGCGTGCAGCCCCAGCTTGTTTTCGATGCGGCGGATCTTCACCGACTGATCCCGCTCGACCAGAAACAGCGAGAGTCCGCGGCCGTCGTGCGAGCCCTCCTCGCTGCGGGCCAGGACCAGCGCCACGTCCGCGTTGCCGTTGGTGATGAACCGCTTCACGCCGGTCGGCCGCCAGACCTTGGCGGCTTCATCGTACACGGCGCGGGTCTGCACCCCGCCCAGATCCGAGCCGGCATCCGCCTCGGTGAGGATCATCGCGCCCGAGACTTCCCCGCGCGCGAATTTCGGCAGCACGCGCTGCTTGGCTTCCTCGCTGCCGTATTCCTCGATCGAGGAGGCGATCTCCTGCAGGCCGAAGATCGTCATCAGGCCGCTTTCCGCGCGCGAGACGATCTCGACCATCATCTGGTAGACGCTTTCCGGCAGGAACAACCCGCCGTACTTGCGCGGCAGCATCGAACCGAAGAGCCCCGCCTGGCGCAGGGCGTCGATCGCGTCGCGGGTGGGTTTGGCGTATTCCACCTGCCCGTTTTGGAAGTGGACGCCTTCCTCGTCGGCTTCGGCCGCGCGCGGCGCCACCCGCGTGGCGCAGATCTCGCCCAGCACCTCGAGGATCAGGCGGTAGTTGTCCTTTGCGTCGGCATAATTCCGAGGCGCGGTGGGGTATTGGCCCGCCTCGGCGTAACCCTTCTCTTTGAGGTCCAGCACTTCGCGCAGGTCCAACTGCTCGAGCCGGAATTGCAGGTCCGGGTTGTCCAGGAAAAAATTATCGATCATCGACGGCTCCCTGTCATTTGGCCTTCTCGCGAAGCGATTGGATGATGAGCGGCAGCACCTCGGCCATGTCGCCGACGATCCTGTAATGGGCGACCTGGAAGATGGGCGCGTCCGGATCGGTGTTGATGGCGATGATCTTCGAGGATTGATCCATCCCGGCCCGGTGCTGGATGGCGCCGGAAATTCCCGCGGCGATGTACAGGCGCGGCCGGACGGTGACGCCCGTCTGGCCGATCTGGTGCTCGGCGGAGATCAATCCGGCGTCGACCGCGGCGCGTGAAGCGCCCACTTCGCCGCCCAGCAAATTGGCCAGGTCGCGCAACATCTGGAAATCCGTCGCCTCATCCGCCCCTCCTCCGCCCGCCACGATCACGGGCGAATCTTTTAAATGGACGGTGGACGGCTTCACCGAGCGGCTGAGGATCGTGAGCGCCAGATCCCCTTTTTCCAAATCCGGTTTGATCTCCT
>CAZYSF010000509.1:0-3319 GCA_964649635.1 uncultured Anaerolineales bacterium
AAAAAAACGGCCGCCGGTTTTCCGGCGGCCGTTTTTTTTATCCTGTGATATTCACAAAATGACGGTAAATTCTTATTCAACACGCGTGGATTTTTTGTGATCCATAGCATCCCGCATCCCATCCCACACGCAGGGGCGCAGCATCGCTGCGCCCCTGCGTGTGGGATCACCGGCGCTTATCGTTCAGGGGCGGGCACGGGGGCTTGGGTGTGCTCGCGTTCCCACAACACGCGCAGGCTGACCTGCAGGCGGCGCAGGAGAAAATCTTTCCGATCGGCGGGGAAGGTGAAGAACTCCAGCAGGGCCTGGGCGGCCTGGGCGATGTCCTTCTGCGGATCGGATTTCTCGCGGATCGCCGCGGCCTTGCGCTGCGCGGAACGCAGGAAGTTCGCGAATTTCGCGACCCCCTCGGAATCGACCCAGCCGCCGTGCGAGCAGAAGAGGCGGCAATCCTTGAACGGCGCCCGGCGCAGCGAGGCCAGCGTCTCCAGCCAGGTTTCGAAGCGCGCATCGTGCAGCCAGGGGGGCAGCGAGACCGAGATCGTATCCCCGACGAACAGGATTTGTTCCTTCGGGAGATGCACCCAGCAGGCGCCCGGGACGGTGGAGGGCGCATGGTGCAGGACGATCTCCGATGGCGACCAATGCAGGGTCATCGAGCGGTTGAAGGCCATCGCCGGCCGCGGCCAGCGCAGCGAGAGCGGATCCAGGTTGAGTGAAAACGCCTCGAGGGTCCCCAGCAGCGGGTTGTTTTTGTACGAATCCTGGAGGGTCTTCATGGCGTCCGTGGTTTGCTGGTGGGCCAGGAGCGCGGGCGGCTGGCCCTCGAAGATCGAAGAGAGGTGGGCGGCGGCGAAGGCGCGGTCCGGCGAGGAATCCATCTGGACGATGAAGGCGATCGAGCGGCTCTTCTCGAGCAGCTTCCTGCGCCAGGCCTCAGCCTCCACCGGGAGGATCGGCGTATCGATGCACAGCGCGCTTTGCGAGCCGATCACGGCGGCGACCGAGTGCCCGTGGCAGCCGGTTTCAATCACGACATGGGCGGGAAGTCTTGGCATTTGTTCTCCGGAATAATCAGTCTTCGGCCGCGGACTCGGGGGAATTTTCCGCGGCCGCCTGCTGCGGCAGGGTGAAGCGGAAGGAGGCGCCGCCTTCGGCCGGGGAATCCACCCAGATCCGGCCGCCGTGGGCTTTGATCGCCAGCCGGCAAAACGCCAGCCCGAGCCCCAGGCCTTTGGGCGCGCCGATCCGTTCAATCCGCCCGTATTTGTCGAATATTCGGTGGCGTTCCTCGGTCGGGATTCCCGGCCCGGTATCGGTCACCGAAAAGCGGACGTCCTGTTCCACCGGTTCCGCCGTCAGGCGGATGCTGCCGCCGCCTGGGGTGTATTTAACCGCGTTATCGAGCAGGTTGCTGATCACGCGCCGGAGCATGTCGGAATCGACTTCGACGGTGGGGAGCGAAAGCGGGATCGCCATCTGCAGGATAATGCCTTTCCCCTCCGCCACCGGCTGGGCTTCTTCGACGGCTTCGGCGGCGAGGGCCGAGAGCGATACTTTGCTGCGGTGCAGCACGGCGCGCCCCTCTTCCAGGCGGCGCAGATCCAGAAGGCTGTCGATCATCCGCGAGAGGCGGCGGGCCGAGCGTAGCGAAATGGTCAGGAGCGAGCGGATCGTCTCGTCGGTCGGGGGCGGATCGTTGAGGAGCTGCAGGCTGGAGATAACGTTGCCGAGCGGCGAACGCATGTCGTGGAACAGCATCGAGGTGAGGTCCGAGCGCAGTTCATCCAGTTCAGCCCGCTCGGCGATGTCGCGCACGATCCACTGGACCGTATCCTGATCCTTGCCCGCCCCGAGGATGCGTTTAATATAGAGTTCGACCGGCGCCTGGTTGCCGCTTTTGGTCCGCAGCCGGGATTCATAATTGCGCACTTCGCCGTGCGCGATGTCTTCGAATTTCTGCCCCAGCTTGCCGGTGTGGACCTGGTGGAGGGCCTGGATCCGCAGCTTGAGGAGCTCCTCGCGGGTATACCCGGAGAACTCCAGCGCGCGCGCGTTGGCGTCCACGATCCTGCCGTTGAGGTCGGTGATGAGGATCGGGTCGATGCTGGCCTGGAACAGGGTCAGGTAGCGCTGCTCGGCGGAACGGGTGGAGGAGAACAGCTGCGCGTGCGAGATGGCCGACGAGGCCAGCCCGGTCAGGTATTCCAGGACCTGGACCGACTGCTCGGTGAACGCGCCGCGCAGCGGATTGATCACCTCCACCACGCCGAGGATTTTTCCGCGAAGCAGGATCGGGACGCAGGCGACCGAGCGGGTGGCGAAACCGGTCGCCTGGTCGAAGGTTATGTCGAAGCGGTCGTCGATGCGCGTGTCGGGCACGACCAGCGGCCGGCCGTTCTGGACCACCCAGCCGGCGATCCCCTGGCCGGATTTCAGCCGGCGGTCCTGCAGGGCGGCGGCCTTGGGGCCGGTGGCGCTGCGGAAAACCAGATCGCCGCCGGCTTCGTCGATCAGCGCGATCGAGCCCGCCTCCACCCCGAGCAGCCCGACCACCCGGCTGAGCACCTGGTTGAGGACTTCGTCCAGATCCAGGCTCGAGACGATCATGCGGGTTGTCTCCGCCATCATCGCCATGGTGCGGGTCTGCTGCTGGCTTTCCGCGTACAGGCGCGCATTCGTCACCGCCGTGGTGGCCTGATCGGCGAACGCCATCGCCAGCTGCGCGTCGGATTCCGTATAGGCCCCGGGCTGGAGGCTGTCGATCGTCAGCAGGCCGACCGGTTTATCCTGCACCACCAGCGGCACTCCCAGCCAGCCGTGAATTTTTTTCGATTCCGGAATGGATTCGGTCCCATACCAGCCGGTGACCGTTTGCACGTCGTCGATCACTTTCGGCTTGCGGTCCTTCAGGGTGCGCCAGGATGGATTCTCCGGCTGGAAGGGGAAGGAGAAATCCTCAAATACCGCGGGATTGGAAAAACCCCGCGACGCCGCCACCTTCAGCACGTCCCCGTCGAGGAGCAGCAGGGAAGCCGTATCGAATTTGACCACTTTGGAAAGCTGGTCGAGGATGAGGGCGAAGACTTTTTCCGGTTCAAGCGTGGAGTTGACCGTGCGGGCAACTTCCTGGAGGGTGGAGGCGAACATCCGGCGCTGGTGTTCGGAGGTAAACAGGAGTGCGTTTTCCACCGCCAGGCCGACCGTCTCCGCGATGGCGGCCAGCAGCCGCAGGTCGTCGCTGGAGAAATGATTGATGGAGTCGTGGACCAGCGTGATCACCCCGACCACGCCCTGGCGCCCGAGGAGCGGCGCGCTA
>CAZYSF010000510.1:0-9061 GCA_964649635.1 uncultured Anaerolineales bacterium
CATCAGCGAGCCGCTGATGACGGCGTTCGACATCCCCGGATTGGCCGATGTGGCGGCGGAGCAGCTTCCCCGGATGGGCGTCCGTTCCTGCTACCTTTCCTTATATGAAAAGCCGGCCGGCGCCGGAGTCGCCGCCCCGACCGAATGGTCGCGGTTGATCCTGGCCTACAACGAATCCGGACGGGTGAAATTGGAACCGGATGGAAGGCTGTTCCCCTCCCGGATGCTTGTGCCGCGGGATATCCTCCCGGCCCGGAAGCGATACGCGCTCATGCTCGAGCCCCTGCACTTCCGCGACGAAAGCCAGCTCGGGTTCATCCTTCTGGAACCGCTGCAGACGGAAGTGGGCGCGCACCGGGAAGCGCTCAGCCGGCAGATCAGCACCGCGCTGAAGGGGGCCATCCTGCTCCAGGAGCGCCAGCAGGCGGAACAATCGCTGCGCGCGAGCGAACAGGCGGAACGCCATTTTCAAGAAATGCTGCGGATCCTTCTGGAAGTCGGCAATGAACTCTCGCGGGCTGAATCGGTGGACGCACTCTGCCGACAGGCGGTGGAGCTCGGCATCTCGCGACTCGATTTCGACCGGCTGGCGATCTGGTTTTACAGCCCGGATCCCGGGATCATCAATGGGTCGTTCGGTACCAGCCCGGACGGCGCGGTAACCGACGAACGGGCGATCACCTTGAATACGTCGGATCTTGTTGACATGGAAATCCTCCAACAGACCCGCCCGATCGCGCTGGTAAAAGCCGAAACGGATCTGCACGATATGCATAGAACCGTCGTCGGCCGTGGGTCGCGGGCGCACGCGGCAATGTGGAACGGGGAAAAGGTTATCGGTTTTGTTTCGATGGACAACCTGCTGCGCCACCGGCCGATCAATGATCATGACGCCCAGCTTCTGAACTCGTTCGCCTGCAGCCTGGGGTACCTGTGCACCCGCAAACAGGCTGAGGAAAAACTCCGCGCGAGCGAGCAGCGGGAAAGGCGCTTCCAGGACCGGCTGCGGATCCTGCTCGAAATCAGCAACGAACTCTCGCGCGCCGATTCGGTGGACTCGATGTGCCGGCAGGCGGTGGAACTGGGCCGCGCGCGGCTCGGATACGACCGGATGGGGATCTGGTTCTACAGCCCGGATCCGGGCTTCATCGACGGATCGTTCGGCACAGATGCGAAAGGCGATACCGTCGACGAACGCGGCATCCATTGGTCGACGGCGGCACTTCACCTCGAGATCCTCAACCAGACCCGGCCGATTGCACTCCTGACCGCCGATGCGGATTTGAGCGACGGAAAAAACCAGGTCATCGGGCGCGGTTCGCTGGCCCAGGCGGCGATGTGGGACGGCGAAAAGGTCATCGGCTTCGTGTCGGTCGACAACCTCCTGCATCGGCAGCCGATCACCGTCTACGATTGCGAACTGCTGACGTCGTTCGCCTCCACCCTCGGCTACCTGTGCTCCCGCAAGCGCGCGGAGGAAACCCTGCGGGCGAGCGAGCAAAAGGAACGCTCCTTCCAGGACCGGCTGCGGATTCTCCTGGAGATCGGCAACGAGCTCTCGCGCGCCGAATCGGTGGATGCCCTCTGCCGCCAGGCGGTGGAGCTCGGACGGACGCGCCTCGATTTCGACCGGCTGGGGATCTGGTTCCACCGGCCGGAGGAAGGGATCATCGATGGATCCTATGGCACCGGCCCCGACGGCAGCACCATCGACGAACGGAATTACCATCTCCACACCCGGGAGATGCAGCTGGAGATCCTCAGGCAGACCCATCCGATCGCCCTTATCTGGCCGGACGCGGTCCTGCGGGATGGCAACCAGGTTGAAATCGGGCGCGGCGACCAAGCCCAGGCGGCGATGTGGAACGGCGAAAAGGTGACCGGGTTCGTGTCCATGGACAACCTGCTGCGCCGGCGCCCGGTCACCGAGCAGGATTGCGAGCTCCTGAATTTATTCGCCTCCACCCTCGGATACCTTTCCTCGCGCAAGCGCGCCGAAGAGGAATTGCAGGAATACTCGGAGCATCTGGAGGATAAGGTGGAGGAACGCACCCGCGCCCTCCAGCAGGCACAGGACGGTCTTGTCCGCCAGGAAAAATTGGCGGTCCTGGGGCAGTTGACCGCCACGGTCAGCCATGAGCTGCGCAATCCGCTGGCCACCATCCGCGTCTCGGCCACCGCGGTGGATCTTAAAACCCGCGACCGCGGGCTTGGGGTGGAACGCGCGCTGGACCGGATCCAGCGCAACATCACCCGCTGCGATACCATCATCTCCGAACTCCTCGATTACACGCGCATGCCGGATCTGGAACGGCAGACGATCGATTTCGACGACTGGCTTAACCGGCTGCTGGATGAGCAAACGATGCCGGAGGGGATCACCCTGCGAAGGGATCTGGCCTCCGGGGCGCGCGTTTCCCTGGACGGGGAACGCTTCCAGCGCGCGATCATCAACCTGCTGGACAACGCGCGCCAGGCGATCCAATCCGCCCCGAACGAAGGCGCAGCCGCGGGAACCTTGAGCGTAGAATCCGCCGTGGACGGCGGGCGGCTGAACATCGTGATCCGCGACACGGGCGGCGGAATCCCGCCGGAGGTCCTGCCGCGCATCTTTGAACCGCTCTTCAGCACCAAGGGCTTCGGGGCGGGATTGGGACTGTCGATCGTGAAGGGTATCGTCGAACAGCACGGCGGGACGATCGAGATCGGGAGCGAGGCGGGCCGCGGTGCGACCGCCGTTATCCGTCTCCCGCTGATCCCGGCCGGCGGATAGGGCTGGACCGGACCCTTTTGCCGGCAGGGCGGCTAATATCCGGGAGGGGGAAGGATTTTCCGGATCGGAAGCCCGGCTTGATTGTGGAAGGAGAGCGCATTCCCATGACGCCATTGGATATCTTCATTGTCGATGACGACCGCGATTTTGCCGAGAGCCTCGGGGAGATTCTGACGTCGGCGGGCCACCGGGTGGAATTATGCTTCGACGGGGAATCCGCCGTGCACATTTTCCGGCAGCAGAAATTCGATATCACTTTTATGGACGTCAAACTGCCGGGCAAGAACGGCGTGGAAAGCTTCTTCGAGATCCGCCAGATCAATCCCCGGGCCCGGGTGGTGATGATGACCGCCTACAGCGTCGAGCAGATCCTGACCCAGGCGATCGAGCACGGGGCGCTGGGCGTGCTGCGCAAACCCTTCGATACGGCGCGGCTGTTGCGGATGCTCGAAGACGTCCGGCCCGACGGCGTGATCCTGATGGCCGATGACGATCCGGATTTTGCGGAAAGCCTGCGCCAGCTGCTCTCGGACCGGGGGTACAAGGTGCTTGTTTCATCCAACGGCCGGGAAGCCGTGGCGGCCGTCATGGCCGACGGGATCGATATCCTCATCCTCGACCTGAAGCTGCCCGTCCTCTCGGGGCTGGAAGTGTATCTGGAACTCCGGCGCCGACACCGCTCGCTGCCGACGATCATCGTCACCGGCTACGCCGAAGAGGAGGCCGGGGCGTTGGATCAGTTGCGGGCGATGTCCGTTGCCGGCTGCCTGATCAAACCCTTCGATCCGCAGCAGATGATCGATATCATCCAGGCGATCGAGAACGACCAACTCCATAACCTGTGGTTCCCGTCCGCAACCATTGGAGCGTGATATGGCCGCCCAACGCCGCGTCTTGATCGTCGATGACGATGTGGATTTCGCCGAATCCCTGAGCGATATGCTGCTCGCGGAACAGTATGCCGCGCGGGTGGCGCATAATGCCGGCGACGCGCTGTTGGAGGCGGATGCGTTCGACCCCCAGGTTGCGCTGCTCGACATCCGCCTGCCGATGGGATCCGGCGACGGGGTCGACCTGCTGGCGGCGCTCAAGCAGAAGCACCCGGACATGCTCGGCATCATCATCACCGCCTACGCCGATACCGAAACGGCGATCAAAGCGCTGCACACCGATGCGTACGATTACCTCCGCAAACCGCTGTACTTCCAGGAACTGGCGTCCACGCTCCGCCGGTGTTTCGAGCGGATCGACCTGGAGGAGAAGAACCGGCAGGTGCTTGCCGCGCTGCACGACAGCGAGGAGCGATACCGGTCGATCTTCGAAAATGCGCTGGAGGGGATTTTCCGCATCATGCCGTCGGAGGGTTTTGTCGACGTCAACCCCGCCCTGGTCCAGATGCTGGGCTACCGCTCGGCGGATGAAGCCCTGGCACTCGATCTGCCCAAGGACCTCTATCTCGACCCCCAGGACCTGCGCACCCTGATCGACCAGCACAAATCCAACAAGGCCGTCCGCAACCTCGAGGCCGTCTGGAAGAAGAAGGAAGGGGACCCGATCACCGTCTCCATCAACAGCCGAATCATTTTCGATACGGACGGCCGGGCGCTCTTCTACGAAGGGATGGTCCAGGACATCACCGACCGCAAGCGGGCGGAGGAAAAGCTGCAGCACCAGTTCCGGCGCCTGGCCGCGTTGCGCGCGATCGACCTGGCGATCACGACCAACCTGGACCTGCACCTGATTTTCAACCTGCTCCTGGATCAGGTGTTGCCGCAGCTGGGGGTGGACGCCGCCGCGATCCTGCTGCTCAACCCGCATCTGCAAATCCTCGAATACGCCGCCGGGCGCGGGTTCTGGGGCGATTCGATCGCCCGCAGCCGGATCCCGCTGGGCGAGGGGCCGGCCGGCCGGGCCGCCCTCGAACGCCGCAGCCTGCACATCACCGATTCTTCGGAGTTCGGCGATTCCGGGCAGAGCCTGGCGGGCGAGGGATTTGTCTCGGCTTACGTCATCCCGCTGGTCATCAAGGGCGCCGTCAAGGGGGTGCTCGAACTCCTGCACCGCGCGCCGCTCGCGCCCCGGCCGGATTGGAAGGATTTCGCGGAGATGGCCGCCGACCAGGCCGCGATCGCAATCGACAACATCGCCCTGTTCGAGGATCTGCAGCGTTCGAACACCAATCTGGCGCTGGCCTACGATACCACCCTGGAGGGCTGGTCGCGGGCGCTGGATCTGCGGGACCGGGAAACGGAAGGCCATACCAAACGGGTCACCGAGATTACCCTGCGCCTGAGCCGCGCCATGGGGCTGAACGAGACGGAACTGGCTCACATCCGCCGCGGCGCGATCCTGCACGACATCGGCAAAATGGCCATCCCGGATTCGATCCTGCTCAAACCCGCCCCCCTGACCGAGGAGGAATGGGTGGTCATGCGCCGGCATCCGGTGTACGCCTACGAGATGCTCTCGCCGATCGATTACCTGCGCCCGGCGCTCGACATTCCCTACTGCCATCATGAGAAGTGGGACGGCACGGGTTACCCGCGCCAGCTGCGCGGCGAGCAGATCCCGCCCGCGGCCAGGATTTTCGCCGTGGTGGACGTCTGGGATGCGCTCCGTTCCGGGCGGCCGTACCGCGCCGCCTGGTCCCAGGACAAGGTCCTGGCCCACATCCGCTCGCTCTCCGGGTCCTACTTCGACAAGCGTGCCGTCGAGCAATTTCTGAAACTGGAGCTCTGACGCGCCGGCCTGAATTCCGATAGAATCCACTAGCAGGGTGTTGAAAAAGGAAGAAACAGGTGTCATTGCGAGCGACCCCTTCGCGAGTCTCAGGGCAGGCTCCAGGAGCGAAGCAATCTCCCTCTTCAAAAAAAGGAGGAGATTGCTTCGCCTGCCCTGGTGGGGTAGGCCGGGGTCGCCTCGCTCCCCCCGCTTCGCAATCAAAACTGCTCAAGGAGCAAAGGCGAGCGGTTTTGCTCCGCGGGGGCAGGCTCGCAATGACATCCAAATCCGTGCCCTCCGTGGATGACAGGTTTTTTTAAGCCCTCTTAGGGAGCTGCGTATGATTGTCGGGATATTAAAGGAAATCAAAGCCGAGGAAAACCGAGTGTCGATGACGCCGGCCGGGGTGGAAGTGCTCCGGCAGGACGGTCATACAGTGCTGGTCGAGGCTTCCGCCGGGATCGGCAGCGGGCTCTCGGATTTGGAATACGCCGCCCACGGCGCGGAAATCGTGCTCAGCGCCCGGGAGATGTTTACCCGGGCGGACATGGTGATGCACGTAAAAGAGCCGCTCGAAACCGAATACGCCCTGATCCGAAAGGACCAGATCATCTTCACCTATTTGCACCTGGCCGCGGCGGAAGGGCTGACCCGCGCGCTGATCGCGTCCGGCTCGGTGGCGCTCGCTTACGAGACCATCCAGAAGCCGGACGGGTCCCTGCCGCTGCTGACGCCGATGAGCGAAGTCGCCGGACGGATGGCGATCCAGCAGGGCGCCAAATACCTGGAGATGGCCCAGGGCGGGGACGGCATCCTGCTCGGCGGGGTGCCGGGGGTGGATCCGGGGATGGTGCTGATCATCGGCGGGGGGGTGGTCGGGATCAACGCGGCCAAGATGGCCTGCGGGCTCGGGGCGCGCGTCTACGTGCTGGATACCGATCTCGACCGGCTGCGCTACCTGAGCGACGTGATGCCCAGCAACTGCTTCCTGCTGATGTCGAACCCGGCGATGGTCCGCGATCTGATCACCCGCGCGGATGTGGTCGTCGGCGCGGTGCTGATCCCCGGCGCCAAGGCCCCCAAGCTGATCACCCGCGACATGCTGAAGACGATGAAGAAGGGAGCTGTTCTGGTGGATGTCGCGATCGACCAGGGCGGCTGTTTCGAGACCTCCAAGCCGACGACGCATTCGAATCCGATCTATATCGTGGACGGGATTATCCATTATTGCGTGGCCAACATGCCCGGCGCGGTGCCCAAGACTTCCACCCAGGCGCTGACCAACGCCACGCTCCCGTATGCGCTCGAGATTGCCAACCGCGGCTGGCGGGGCGCGATGAAGGAGAATCCGGATATCCGGCCCGGCGCGAATGTGGTCAACGGCAAAGTGACATGCAAGGGGGTGGCGGACGCGTTCGGCATGGAATACACGCCGATTGAGGAGCTGCTCTGAACGGAGAACGCATTCTGCTGCCGCATTAGTCATTGCGAGGAGGTTCTGCCGGATCTGGTTTATCGGCAGAAGCGACGAAGCAATCTCCCCTGTTTTTACGAAGGAGATTGCTTTGTCGATCGAAGACGGGAGTGGTTCCCGTCTTCGACCTCCTCGCAATGATTTTTATACCGTTATTCCCAGCGGAAAATTCTTACCGAGATGATGCCGGCCACGACCAGGATGGCGCCCAGGACCAAGACTTCGGTTTGATGCTGAGCCCAGGCGTCCCCGTACCACATCCCTTGCAGGAGCGTCGCGACGTGCGTCAGCGGATTGAAGCGGATGGCTTTCTGCATACCTTCCGACATCACCTCCCTGGGAATGGTGACGCCCGAGAGGTAGATCATCGGCTGGAGCAGGACGTTGCCGACGATGGTGCCCGTGCGCGTGTTGGGTAAAACCCCCGCCAGCAGCAAGCCGATCGAGAAGAAACTCAGGCAGCCCAGCGTGAAGGCGGCCAGCACGCTAAAGATGTTTCCCGCGAAACCCAGGTTGAAGAACACTTTGCCGATGAAGATCAGGAGCAGCATGCCGAGGAATGTCATCGCAAACTGCGTCACCAGCTGCGCACCCAGGACGGCCGCCGGGGAGACCGGCGTGGCGCGGTAGCGCCGCAGGATGCCGCGCTCCCGGTAAGTGCACATAGCCATCGGCAGCGACATGATGGCGCTGATCGCGATCACCATGGCAATGAAACCGGGGACCGCCCAGTCGAGCCATCCTTTCCCGCCGAATTGTTCGGCGGGGTCGTTGCCGAAGATCGCGCCGAGAAGCACCAGGATCATCGGCAGCAGGCCCAGGGTGAAAAAAGCGGCGATCGGAAAGCGGAAATAGAGTTTGACTTCCGCCAGAGTAAGCTTCCAGAAGCTTTTCATGATGTCCTCCGTCAGTCGCGCATCGCGCGGCCGGTCAACTGTAAAAATACGTCTTCGAGATTGGGTTGTTCCATGCGGATGTCGCTGAAGGCGGCGCCCTGCGCGGAAAGCCAATTGGCCACTTCGCTTATGAGCGCCTGTTTCCCGGATTGCGCGGCGCGGCCGTAGACGATCACGCGGTCTCCCTCGCGCTCGACGCGGGTCACACCGTCGAGGGCCTGAAGCGACTCCGGATCGAAAGCGTGGGACGTCGTGAACAGCACGCGACTGTCGGCGCCCAGTTTGCTCACCAGCGCGGCCGGGGAGTCGAGTGCGACGATCTTTCCGTGGTCCATGATCGCCACCCGGTCGCACAGCAGCTCGGCTTCTTCCATGAAGTGGGTGGTCAGGAAGACCGTGCAGCCGCCGGCGCGTATCTCCCGCACCAGGTCCCAGATGCTGCGGCGGGCCTGCGGATCCAACCCGGTGGTCAGTTCGTCGAGAAAGACCAGCTTCGGGCGGTTGATGAGCGCCAGGGCGATGAACACGCGCTGCAGCTGGCCGCCGGAAAGTTTGGACACCCAGGAGTTCTTCTTCTCCGAGAGCCCGAGCCGCTCCACGAGCGCGGGCCAGGGAACCGGATTGGGGTAGAACGAGGCGAACAGGTCGAGCACTTCCCCGACCGTGAGCTGGTCCGGCAGCTGCGATTTCTGGAGCTGCGTCCCGATCACATACCGCAGTTCGCGTTCCTGGCGGACAGGATCCAGGCCGAGGATTTTAATCTCGCCGCCATCGAACGCCCGCATCCCTTCCAGGCATTCGATCGTGGTTGTCTTGCCGGCGCCGTTGGGGCCGACCATCCCGAAGATCTCGCCTTCCTTCACCTCCAGGGAGAGATCTTCCACGGCGACGGTCTTGCCGTACGTTTTGCGAAGATGCTGAACCTGTATAACGTTGGTCATGGCAGTTACCTTTCTTTTTATTTCCCCGGCCGGTCGGACCGGCTGCAGGCGTGAGGCCACGGATCAACCGGGTGCGAAATTCCGCTTGATTACTTCGCCCGATTATTCACTGAAGAACGGGCACAAGTTGGTGGATTATTCCGATTACTTCTCTTGAAAAAGGGTGTCATGCTGAGCGAAGCGAAGCGAAGCATCTGCTTTTGCTTTTCCAAACCATTCGCTCCGCTCAGAGCGACATTTTCCAACTCTCATTCGG
>CAZYSF010000511.1:0-6387 GCA_964649635.1 uncultured Anaerolineales bacterium
AGCAACCAGCTGCCCTTCACTGGATGCCGGCAACTCATAGTCCTGCGCTTCATCCTGAAGCCGGGAAGAAATGTGATGGTCCTGGTCGATCAGCTCCCGCGTCTGACCGGTCAAAAAAGCGACCAGCGGCTGCGGATCGGAGGGCGGCGAGAAGACATCGACGAACGGGAAGCGTTTTCGCAGGCCATCCGGCTCGCGCCGCCCGACCAGGCACCCCATCAGATTGATCACCAGTTGCGGATTGCGAATTTTGAGCGGCCGAAGCGAGGTCAACCGGCCGTAGGCTTTATCTTCCGCGCTTTGGCGCACGACGCAGGTGTTGAGCACGATCACGTCGGCTTCCTCGGGGCGCGCGGCCGGCAGGTACCCGAGCGCTTCCAATGCTCCGGCCACGCGCCGGGAATCCGACACGTTCATCTGACAGCCTTCAGTCCAGAGATGGTAGAACATAGAGCAACCGACCTAACCTCCCCACCCCGCTTTCGCCAAGGAAAACCCCCTTGGCAAAGTCACCCCTCCCCTCCTTCTCCCTTCGCTGCGCTCAGGGACAGGTCTTAAGGGAAGGAGGGGATGGGAGAGGGGTGGTTAGGTCTTTCCTTTCACTTTTTCCATGAACCGCTTTTGATCGACGATCACCCGCACGTGCCGTCCTTCGCCGACCTTTTCCTTTTCGTCAAACACAACCGCTGAGAAAACGATCCGCCGGCCGTCGACTTCGTCGATCCGGACTTTGGCGGTAACCTGCATTCCGAGCGGGGTGGGCGCGAGATGGCGGACGAATACTTCCGCGCCGACCGTGGTCTGCCCGCCGGGAAGGTGCATTTGCGCCAGCACCTGGGCGGCGTGCTCGACCAGCCAAACCATCGAAGGGGTGGAAAGCACCGCCGCCGTGCCCGTCTCGAGGTGCTTGGCGGTGCGTTCGGGTGTGACGGTCATCGACATTTCATGAGTCAATCCCGAGGTCAGGTCCGACCTTCCGGATCTCCAATCGAAAAATGGGTGATGGGATAATTTGTACACCGATACGCCGAAAAAACCGATTTCACCGAAATCCTATTCGATTTAGTTCTTCAGAGTTCCCGTTTATTCGGTGTATCGGCGTGCTCATTTTTCCGTACGGCAACCGAAGGGCTAAAGTATAATCCTTTGCATGCCGGTTGAATCTCAACTTGCCCGGATTGTACGCGGTCGGCGTTTGGGCCGGACCCGCACCGGACGCAGGACGCGCCCATGGGGGAGGATTCTGCTTCTCGCGGCGGGGATACTCTGCGCGGCGGGGGCGGTCATCCTGGTCTCGCCGCTGCCGCTTCCCGCGCCGGATCTGCAGCTGGGATCCCGGCCGGAGGGCGCGCGGTTTTACGACCGGACGGGAAAACTGCTGATCGAAGCCGGTTCCGCGCGCGCGGGGGAAAGCCGCTGGTATGCGGCCGGAAGCGCGCCGGAAACGGATTGCGTCCTTTCCGCGTTTCTCGCCGCGCGGAATCTGACGCTGGAGGCAATCCGGTCGCCGGACCTTTTGGGCGCCGCGCGCGCGTTCGCCGGCGCACTGGCGGGGGCGAAGGATCCGGCGGCGGATGCCGCGGCCGAGCTGCTGGCGATGCGCGGAAGCGAAAGCGGCGTCCTGGAGCGGGCGCGTCTGGCGGCCGCGCTGGCCGTGCGTTACGGAAGGCTCGAACTTGCCGAATGGATGATCAACGTCCGGCTGTTCGGCAACGGCACGGTCGGGGTGGATGACGCCGCCCTGACGTACTTCGGCGTGCATGCCGGAGCGCTGGCGGCGGCCCAATGCGCCGCGCTCGAAGCCCTGGCGGCGGATCCGGCGCTGGCGAAAGATCCCGCGGGCTGGAACGATGCCAGGAACGCTTTGTTGAACCGCATGCTGAGCGGCGGCTTTCTGGATAAAGCGGATTGGGCGCGCGCGAGCGCGGACCCCATCCCTGCGACGGCTTATGACCCGCTCATGACCGGCCGCGCGGATCCGGTCTTCGGCGGAAAACTGCCGATCCTGGATTCTTTTCTCGAGCTGGTCCTCGAACGGCTGGGCGGCCGCTTCCCGCAGGAGGAATTGCCCCGGTCCGGGATCCGGGTCTTGACGGCGATGGATTTGGATTTCGAGTTGCAGCTGCTGTGCGCCGCGCAAAACATGCTCGCCCCGCCGGAGGATTCCTCCAGCGCCCTGCCCACCCTGGAGGGAAAATCGTGCGACATGGCCGCGCTTCTGGGGCCGGCGGCCGGCAGCGGCCTGCCCGCGGACTTCGCGCTCACGGTGATCGATCCGGCGACCGGCGAGGTTCTGGCGCACTTCTCCTCCGCCCGCGGGGGGCAGACGGCGGCGCGCGGGCCGGCGGGAACGGCGCTCCTGCCGTTCGTTTACCTTTCGTCATTTGCGCGCGGGTATTCGCCGGCTTCCATGCTGCTCGACATCCCCCGTTCGGATATTTCCGAGTCCGTAAACCGGGAGTACCGCGGCCCCGTATCGGCCAGGACCGCGCTTCAGCAGCGCGCGCTTGCGGCCGCGGCCGGAATGGCCGCCAGCGTCGGCGGCGATCACATCGACCGCACGCTCTCGCTTCTCGGGCTGACCGAAGCGGGGACGGCCGGGCTAACGCTGGAAGATCGGATGCGGCAACCGCTGGACCTGGTGGCGCTCACGCAAGCCTATGCCACGCTGGCGGGGGGCGGATTGGAGGCGGCCGACCGCGAGAGCGGCGGCGCCGTTGTTATTTTGCGTGTGACCCAAAGCGATGGCGCGCCGCTTGAGGAGTATTCCGGCCGTCAGGCGCGGCGCGTGTTCGGATCCGATCTGGCGTACCTCGTGCAAGACATTCTTGCCGATCGGTCCGGCCGCGCGGATCTTTCCGCGCCGGCGCTGGCGGGTTCGCGCAGCACGGTCGCGGCCGTGTTGGGCGAAGATTCGAACGCGGAAGGCGCCTGGGCTTTCGCGTTCGCCCCCGGCTTTGCGGTGGGAGTCCGCGGCCGCGCGTATCCGGCGGAAACCGCGGATCCGAAGACAGCCTGGATTTTAGCGCAGGCCGCAGCTGGATGGGCGCTGCGCGCGCTCCCCGTACAAAGCTGGACCGAGCCTCCCGGGATCGTCCGCCGGGACGTGTGCGTCCCTTCCGGATTGCTCCCCAGCCGCTATTGCCCGGCGACGGTTTCGGATATATACCTCGCGGGCAACGAACCTTCACAGACGGATTCTTTTTACCGCCCCGTGGCGGTCAACCGTGAGACGGGCCGGCTGGCCACGCTGTGGACTCCGCTCCATCTGATCGATGAGAAAGTGTTTTTCGTCCTGGAGGGTGATGCGCGGATCTGGGCGGAACGCTCGGGATTTCCCATCCCGCCGGATACATACGACACGCTTCCGGATTCTTTTCCGTATTATGAGACCTTGCACATCTCCAGCCCGTCGCCGCTTTCGATCGTGCGCGGAAAAGTCATCCTGCGCGGAACAGCGGCGGAAACGGGGATGGAGCAGTACCTGCTCCAGGCCGGACCGGGCCTTTACCCTTCCGTGTGGTATACGCTCGGGTCCGGGGAGAAGCCGGTGCGGGAGGACGTGCTGGGGGAGTGGGATACGAACGGGGCGGATGGGGTCTGGTCGGTTCAGCTTACCGCGGTATTCTCCGGTGGAAAGATCCTGACGGTGGCAATACCGGTTACGTTGGACAACACGCCGCCCTCCATCCGCTGGGTTCAACCCTCCGCCCCGCAACGGATCTCGGTTGACGCCGTTGAAGCAGTAATTATCCAGGTGGATGTGACGGACAACCTGAGCCTTGAAACGGTCGAGTTTTATCTGGATGGAAAAGTCCACACCCGGCTGGAAAGAGGGCCGTTTTCCGTGCGTTGGATTGGGCTGGCGCCGGGCCGACATACCGCAAGAATCTGCGCCAGAGACCGGATTGGGAATGAAACTTGCACCCAAGAAATAGAAGTAGAAGCAGGCTTGATAACCAGCGGCGGATTACTATACAATACGCCGGGAAAGGTGAAAATATGATAAAGACTGTCAAAATACTGGGGGTTGCCTTTTTTGTAATTGGGATGGCAGCCGGGTGCGCCCCGGCAAGCCCCTCGTCGGGTATGAACCAGGCAACGGCTCACATCCTGACCCTGTATGCCGTGCTAACCAACAGCGCGCCCGATCAAAATTCAACCCCGACGAATCCGATCGTTCTCGATACGGATACTCCGGGAATTCCGACCAATACCCCGACCCTCGCCCCAAGCCCGACATCCGCGGTGGCCGATCTGCCGTCGGTGACGCCGACCTCATCGCTTCTGCCCACGCCGTGTTACCGGGCGTATTTCGTCAAGGATGTCACCATTCCGGATTACGCCAAACTGGCGGCGGGGGAGACGTTCGTTAAAACATGGCGGTTGGAAAACAACGGAACCTGCAACTGGCCGGCCGACACCCAGGTGGTGTTCATTTCCGGTTCGCAAATGGGCGCGCCTTCGTCCCAGTCCATCGGCGCGGCGGTTGCCGTCGGCGAGGAGCGGGACATCAGCCTGACGATGAAAGCCCCGGCCGAAGCCGGCACCTTCACCGGTTACTGGATGCTGAAGATCCCGGACGCCGGCCGGTTCGGCATCGGCGACGCCGGCAATCAATCCTTCTGGGTGATCATTGTTGTCGGCAGCAAATCCCCGACGCCTTCGGTGACCAAGACGGTCGGCACGCCGCCGCCCACCAAGACTCTTACCATCACGCCGAGCAGAACTCCGACCCCGACCGGATCGCCTACTCCGATCCCGACCAATACGGCAACCTGCGTGGGCGGATACCCGGTCTGCTGATCAGGCTTACCCCGAATACCAGAAAAAGATGCCCGCCAGGGCATCTTTTTTTTACCCCCTCCTATCCTCCCCCGTTTGCCAATATGTTGGAATAAAAAAGGCTAGAGAGTGCAGTTGGCAAACGGGGGAGGAAAAAGGAGGGGGCGAAAGGTGAGTCGGCAATGTGAATTTGCGCTCACAGGTTATAATCCGCCGGGAAATGGGGGATCCTCTTCGGCCGAACGGCGCGCGGATATCCCCGATCATCGGAGGCGAACGGAATGACCCTTCCCCGGCCGCCGGTTCCGAACAGCCTGCGCTGGAACCGAACCTCATACTTTTTACTGAGCCTGTTCCTGGCGGTGATCGCGTTGATCATCGTCGTCTGGTGGCCGCTGGCCGAGGATTACCTCGGCCAGATCAATCCCGATTACCCGGTCTGGATGCAGGTGGACTGGCTGCTGATCGGGATCTTCCTGGTCATGTCGATCCTGATCATGTGCGGGGCGGACCTGCGCACGGATGCCTGGATCGTAATCGTGGCGACCCTCGGCGGATTGACGATCGAAGCCTGGGGGACTCAGACTCTTCTGTGGACGTATTACACGAGCGAGCGGCCGCCGTTGTGGATCGTGCCGGCTTGGCCGATCGCGACCCTCGCCATAGACCGGATTTGCAGGGTGCTGGCCGCGCTCGCCCGCCGGGTGCCGGAGATCTGGATGACGCGCCTGTTTTGGGCGGTGTTCGGCGGTTTTTTTCTGATGATGCTTGTTTTCACGCGCGGCACGTTCGACAAACCGTTCACCCTTGCCGCGCTCCTCCTCTGCGTGCTGATCATCCTCTCGCCCGGTGACCGGCGCCGCGCGCTTCTCCTCTTTGCCGCCGGAGCCGGGCTCGGGTATTTCCTCGAGCTATGGGGCACTACCCGCGAATGCTGGACGTATTACACCCGCGAGACTCCGCCGCTCTTTGCCGTCCTGGCGCATGGGATGGCGGCGACGGCTTTCGGACGCGCCGGCGTGCTGCTGCCCGTCTTCTTCCGGAAGATTCTCGCGGTACGGATCCCGCGCAGGGTGCAAACAGAATCCGAAATATAGGAAGGTAGAACTTGATAAAGGAAAGGGGGGATTGATCACACTAAGGCTGCGCCGATATTGATGTATCCGGATTTTCCATCTCATGGGGGAGACTATGGACTCACAGGAAAAGAAATATTCCGAACCGATTTATTTCATCACGGCCGCCGTCGGCGGATGGAAGCACCTGTTCGCCAACGAGGCATGCGCGCGCATCGTGTTCGAATCCCTGGAACACCTCGGCCGCACCCGCAAGCTCGCCCTGTTTGCTTTCGCGCTGCTTCCCTCGCACCTGAACCTGCTTTGCCGGCCGCTCGGCGGAAGCATCCGCATGGCCGCCGACCGGTTCACCGATTTCACCGCGGCGCGCATGATCTCCGTCCTGAAGCGGCGCGGACGCGGCCCGCTCATGCATTACCTGCATGCGAAATCCGGCGGGGAGGGGCATGGCACGCCGATCTGGGGGGATGTGCGGATCGAGGAGGTTTGGACGCGCGGGAAATGCGCCTCCCTGCTCGACCTGATG
>CAZYSF010000512.1:0-10017 GCA_964649635.1 uncultured Anaerolineales bacterium
GTGAATTCGGCGCTCTCCCCGGATTTAATCGCCACCAGCGCGGCCATCAGACGCAGCCGGACGGGTTGGTGGATGATCTCGTCGAGTTCCGGCATGGTCATCCTCTCCCGCTCAGAAGCAACAGACCGCTGCCGATCATTGTTCCGCCGCCCACGATCGCCAGCCACAGGAAGAAGTAATCCGGCAGGACAAAGTATCCAAACACGAGCAGCCCGGTCACTGCCAGGGAGATCCACAACAGGGGAAGCCGCACCCAGAGTCCCATCACCGCCAGCCACAGCATCACCAGCAGGTAAATCAGCAGGTTGATCTCCCGCGGATCAGTGGGATGGATGAAGATCGCTCCGATCAAGCCGAACAGAACGAAAACCGCCCACAGGAAGCCGATTCGCGCCGCCATTGGATGATGGAATTTGCGGCCCATCCGGAAACTGATCACAGCGCAGAGAATGTTTCCGACCACGCTCATGACGATCCAGGGTACGGCGACCAGCACGACCCCCAGCTTGTCGGCAAACTGATTCAGCGTATACCCGATGACCATGATCACGCCCCAGATGATGATCTGATACGCGCCGCCGGAGGCGCCCAGCGTCTTGCGCATCTGGTCCTCGGCTTCACGGATGGAAGCCATCGTCTTTTCGGCTTCGGAAGGGCTGATCTCCATAAGACCTCCTATAGAGCACTCTGTAAAATAGAGTACTCTAGTCAACTCCTTGAGTCAAGACCCAATCCGGGTTTTTTACGGGCCGTTTTGGGGTTGCGCGGAAAGGCCTGAAAAAGGCGGATTTTCGAACAGGCTTCGGGTAGAATCCCGGATGCACAACCGTTTTATCCGCTGGGCGGAACTGTAAGGGGAACCTTTCGACACCCTAAGGGTGGAGGGTACCTTTGAGCACCCTTAGGGTGCGGGATACCATTCTGCCAATGTCATCACGGGAAAACCTAGCCCGCCATGAACCCAACCGTACCGGCGATGAGCCGCAAAGGAAGGATTCCGTCTGGCGGCTTATTGAAAAAGAGGGCGCCGGCTGGATGCAGGCGCTTTCTCCTGCGCTCTTCCTCCTGCTCTTTTTCGGTTGCTGCTGGCTCGCCCTGCGCGATGCCGGGCGGGCGCTGAGCCTCGGCTCCGCGCTCATCCTGCAAATGTATTTCCATGAGCTCGGGCACTTGTTTGTATTCCGCCGGAACGGCATCCGCAGCCGGATCTGGTGGCTGTTTCCGCTGGGCGCCGCCGCGGCGCCCGTCGATCGCGAAGAGAAACGCAGGAGCGATGGCCTCCCCTGGAACAGCGTCGCCTGGCTGCTGCAGGCCGGCATCATGGCGAATGTCGCCGGTATGCTCGCCGGATCCCTGCTGCGCAGCGCGTCCACCGGCTGGCCGTCGCATTTTGGCGGCGATTTGCTTACCGCGGGCGGCGTGCTCGCGATTTCAAACCTCATCCCGCTCGGAAAACTGGACGGCGGACTGCTTTTCCATGTGATCTTTTCATCGCTGCAGGAGAAGGACGACGTCCGGGTCGCGTGGGGTTTGGCGGCAATCCTGATCCTGGCGGTCCTCGCGGCGGTTGTTTCGATCGCCTGGTTGGGATTCGCGGATCTGATCATCGCTTTCTTCTTGCGCACGGGTTGGTTCGTAGTGTTCGGGCTCATCGCCACCGGGATCTGGCACCGCCAGGGGATGGACAACCCGGCCCACGCCGAGAGCGCCCAGGCGATGACCCGCCGGCAGGCGCTAGTCCATATCCTCTATTACGTCGCGCTGCTGTATATTTCCCTGCGGCTAGTTCTGGGGCCGCTGTGGATAAATTTGTAGGCCGGCGCACGCCGCGCGCTACAACCGCCGTTCCCCCATTCCGTAGAGTAAAATGATATTCGTAACCACTTCTCAAGTCGGATGATGCGTACACCGAAACACTGAAAAAATCCGATAACACCGATTTATTTTGGGGATATGATGGCAGTGGTTTGTGATATAGATAATCCAAATGCTTTTCGGTGCAATCGGCTCTTTTCGGTGTAATCCGTGTACCAAGGAGATTGGTATGTCTTGCGGAAGAGTAATTCTTTGCATCATCCTCCCACCGCTGGCCGTCCTTGATATGGGATGCGGATCGATCGTCATCGTCTCGCTGCTGACCCTGCTCGGGTGGGTGCCCGGCGTGCTGGCGGCGTTAATCATCCTGAACCGGGTCAAACCAGCTGAGCGCGGATGATGACGCAAAACCCGAAGTCCATCGGTCCCTATAACCACCCGGGCGCCGTTTGTATTCCCTATGATCCGCTGGCCCCGCAAGCCGCCCGGGAGGTCATCCGGCTTATCGTCGCGCGGGATTCCTTATTAACGGTCGAACACGTCGGCAGCACGGCGGTTCCCGGATGCGATGGGAAGGGAGTCCTGGATCTGCTGGTGATGTATGAGCCGGGCGGATTGGAGCGCGCGAAAACGGCCCTGGCGGACATGGGTTTTCAAAAACAAACCGGCCGTGATCCGTGGCCGGAAACGCGCCCGATGCGGGTTGGCTCGCTGATGTTCGAAGGCCGGCTTTTTCCGATCCATGCCCACGTCATCGCGCGCGACTCGGCCGAAGCCTCTGAATTGATCCGCTTCCGTGACCGGCTACGGGCCGACCCCGAACTCCGGAATGCGTACGTGGCGCGCAAGCGCGAGATCATCCGGGCGGGCGTCCCGGATTCCATCGAATATTCCGTCATCAAAGGCGGGTTTATACGCGATGCGCTCGACTTGAAATAATCCGGCGAGGGATGCGCCCGCCCTGAAGCGTGGACCGCTGGACCGACCATTAATGGCAGAATAGTAAATCCCAATTCCCGGGAATTTACCGCGCATCAGTTCTATAATTCCCCACTGGAAGATCCGTTTGCTCCCCTGGAGGAACGCATGAAACGCATGGACGATCGGATGGCATGGCTTCTACAGGCAGAGACGCCCTCGATCGTGCACCAGGCACTGCGGGACCTGCGCCCGCCGCAATCCCCGCCGCGTGAAATCCAAAAATCCAAAAACCGGGTCATGCAGATCGGAGCGGCGCCCGCGATCCTCGCCCGCCAGTCGAAAGGCGGGAATTGGAAAATTGATCACGGCTATTACGGGCCGAAGTTCCACAGCACGCATTGGAGCATGGTGCTGCTGGCGGAACTGGGCGCGGACGGAAGCGACGAGCGGTTCCAAAGGGGGGTCGAATATATGCTCGGCGCCACGCGGGATCAGGTCGAAGAGGAATTGGAAAACAAATACTACGGGTGGTCGTGCCTGTATGGGAATATCCTGCGCTATTCGTTGCAGGCGCCTTTGAAAAAAGACCCCCGCGTGGAGAATCTCATTCATCTTTGTGCGCGGGCGATGACGGACAGCGCCTGTGCGTGCCGGTCCTGCCGCGGGTGCCCTTGCGCCTGGGGCGCGGTGCGCGTTTTATGGGGTTTGGCGGCGATCCCGAAACGGTCGCGGTCGAAGGAAGTCAACGAAGCCATCCGCCTCGGGATCCGGTTTCTGCTGGAAGACCACAGCCTGGTAAAGGCCGATTATCCCGTCCCGCCCAAAGGGCGCGTCAATCCGATGTGGTTCAAGCTGAGTTTCCCCCTGTTCTATCACGCGGATATTCTTTTTACACTGCGCGTGCTGGACGAGTTGGACGCGCTCGATCACCGCGGCGCGCGCGCGGCGCTCAAATGGCTGGAAGCGAAGCGGCGGCCGGACGGCCGCTGGAAAGGGACCAGCCCCTTCCGTCAGCGCACTTACCGGGTGATGGGGGCTCCGGAGGAAACCGACCGGTGGGTGACGCTTCAGGCGCTGCGGGTACTGCGTCATGCGGGAAGGAGTGTATAGGAGAATGCCCATGTTCCATGAGATCCGGCCCGCCGTTCTGGAACGGATGCGGTTTCTGGAAGAGATCGACCGCCGGGACCGGGCGGACGGCACGCCCCGCCTCGCCCGCCTGCGTCAGATCCCGCCCGAGACGGGAAGGTTCATCGCGCTGCTGGCGGCTTCAACGCCCGCCGGATCGTGGCTGGAGATCGGTACCAGCGCCGGGTATTCGACGATGTGGCTGGCCCTGGCGTGCAAGCAAACCGGCCGCACCCTGACCACATTCGAACTCCTGCCGGAGAAGATCCTGCTGGCGCGGGAAACGATCCGCCTCGCCGGAATCGAAAGCGCGGTGCGACTGGTTGAAGGCGACGCGCGGGGAAGCCTGTGCGACTATCCGCAGGTTGCGTTCTGTTTTCTGGATGCGGAGAAGGAAGTGTATTCCGATTGTTACGACGCAGTCGTCCCGAATCTGGTGGCGGGGGGAATGCTTGCCGCCGATAACGCGGTCAGCCACGGAGACGCGCTGCAACCGATGCTCGAAAAAGTCATGGCCGATCCGCGCATGGATTCCGTGATCGTGCCCATCGGCAAAGGCATTCTGGTTTCCCGGAAGGCTTAATGCCGAAGGCGGCCGGGGGGCGGTTGCCGGGTGTCCATCGGATTCCGTTCGGGTTTGTTGTGCCGGATGAATTGCGAGGTTGAGATGAACCAAATGGAAGTCGTCGAGGAATACCAGAGCCGTTCGCACGCCGCGCGGACCTACCGCGAGATCGCCGCGCTGCTGCTGGTCGTTTCCATCATAGTATTTGCCCTGTACGGCATCAACCGGGCGCGGCTCGGCGCCTGGGGCGGGGCGGTTCTGGCCGCCGGTATTTTAATCGGCGTGGCGGCCTTCGCCCTGGCGGCCTTGTCGGTCGTTAAATTACGCTGCCCGAATTGCGACCGGGTGCTTGGCGAGGTGCATGGCGCCGCCTACTGCCCGTCCTGCGGCGCGGCGCTGAGATCCGATGCCGTCGCCGGCCCGAATCCGGCTGGCGGCTCCAAACGCGCGGGTGGCGGACGGTCGATGGCTCGGCGCGCGGCGGGAGCGGGATCCGTCGGGAGGGTCTGGGAGCCGAGAAGCGGAACGCCCGGCATCGATGATTTTCCGGAGGAAGCCTACCCGAAGAATATCCGGTTGTTCACCACTCCCAATGAAATGGAACTGACCAAACGGTATATCCAGCTGATTGACAAGGATAACCGCGGCGATCCCGCGCCGGCACGCATGCTTGGCAGAGCCTCGAAATCCTCCCGGAACATCCTTCCGGAGAAAATTTCCGCCGGCGGCGGCGAGCCGGCCGGAGTCCGGCGGCCGCGCGGGATTATCGGTACGCTCTCGCTCGAGTCGATCATTGCCATTATCGCCGGGGTCGTTATCCTGACGGGGATCCTGATGGTGGTAATCAACGCGCTGCGGTAAACGTTTCACGCGGATTATCTCCTGATTTGAAAACTGTTTTCATTCCTCACCCCCCAACCCCCTCTCCCGGCTTATGCCGGAATAGGGGGGGAGAAGATTTTCGAAAGCAAGGATTTCTTCTCTCACTCGCGCAGGTTAACTAATTATCGGCACTCCTGCCTCATTAGTAATGAAAATAATAATTTTGTGCCCTCTGTGCTTTTTGTGGCCATTCTTTACCACATAAAGCACAAAAGGCACAGAAAAAAATCCACTCAAGCTCGAGAGCAATCGGCTTCCGGGTATGCGATTGCCCGGGTCGGCTTGAGCTTGGAAACCTACCCGGCCGGATACCCGGATTGGTTCCCGAGTGGGCATCCGTGCACCGGTGCGGCGCGCGCATCGCTTCCGAACGAGCGGTTTTTTTTACACATTTTTTCGCGCCTTTTCCCGGCTTTTCCCCGCCTGCCGCCGCCCGGCCCGCATTCCGGATCGGGCGGATGGCGGTATACTCATCGCATGGAATCGGGCCGGCGAGCCGGCCGGCAATCCGCCGTGGTAAAATAGCGCGTTTTGAGCCGGAAAAAATCCATCGAGGAATGTCATGAGTCTTGAGAAATTCTTTAACCCCAAATCCGTTGCCATCGTCGGCGCCTCAACCCAAAAAACCAAGGTCGGATACGAAATCCTCCTCAACATGATCCAGGCCGGGTATCCCGGCAAGATCTTCCCGGTCAACAACAAGGCGGATTTAATCGAAGGACTCAAATGCTACCCGGACCTGCCGTCGATCGGCGAGGTCCCGGACCTGGTGGTGATCGTGGTTCCGGCCCCGGTGGTTCCGGCGATCATGCTCCAGTGTGGGAAGCTCGGCGTCAAGGCGGTGATCATCATCACCGCCGGATTCAAGGAAGTCGGCAAGGAAGGCCTGGCGCTCGAGCAGCAGATCACCCAGACCGCCTCCCAATATGGGATCCGGGTGATCGGCCCCAACTGCCTCGGCATCATCGCCCCCTCGCGCAGGATCAACGCCTCCTTCGGCGGCGACCTGCCCGCCGCGGGCAGCATCGGCTACCTCTCGCAATCCGGCGCGCTCCTGGCGGCGATTCTGGATATGGCCAACGCCACCGGGATCGGCTTCAGCAAACTGATTTCCATCGGCAACAAGATCGACGTCAATGAGCTGGACCTGATCTCGGCCCTGGGCGACGATCCGGAGACGAAAGTGATCGCGGGCTACCTGGAAAGCATCACCGACGGCAACACCTTCGTTCGCCGCGCCGAACAGATCTCCGCCACAAAACCCATCCTGCTGATTAAATCCGGCGGCACCTCCGTCGGCGCCAAGGCCGCCTCGAGCCATACCGGGTCGCTCGCGGGCGGCGAGACGGCCTACGAGGCGGGTTTCGAACGCGCCGGGATCATCCGCTGCGGTTCGATCGAACAGCAGTTCGAATACGCCGAAGGGTTTGCCATGCAGCCGCTCCCGGGGGGCAACCGGGTGGCGATCATCACCAACGCCGGCGGCCCCGGCATCATGGCGGCGGATGCGATCGAGCGCGAGGGCCTCGGGTTTGCCCAGCTCGCCCAGGCCACCAAAGACAAGCTCGCCGGGTTTCTGCCGGCCGCCTCGAACATCCACAACCCGGTCGACATCCTCGGTGACGCCCTGGCCGACCGTTATGAATTCGCGCTCGACACGGTCCTGGACGATCCGGGCGTGGACATCGCACTGGTGATCCTCACGCCGCAGGCAATGACCGAATGCCTCCCGACGGCCGAGGCGGTGGTGCGGGTGGTGAAGAAGAAGCCGCAGAAGACGGTTCTGGCCTGCTTCCTCGGGGCCGAAAAAATCGCCGAAGCGCTGGGCGTCCTGCGCGCCGGCGGCATTCCCCAGTACCGCTCGCCGGAGAGCGCGGTCGACGTGATTAAAGTGATGAGCGAGCACGTGCGCTGGCGCACCAAGCCCAAGCGCGTGGTCCGGCTCTTCCCGGTCAACCGCCACAAGGTGGAGATCATCATCGAACGCCACATCCGCCAGGGGCTGCGCGAGGTTGGGGAGGCCGAGGCCAAGGAAATCCTGGAGGCCTACGGGTTCGTCACGCCCAAGGGGTCGCTGGCGACGACGCCCGAACAGGCCGCCAATATTGCGGACCAGATCGGCTACCCGGTGGTGATGAAAATCTGGTCGCGCGACATCATCCACAAATCGGACGTGGGCGGGGTCAAGCTCGGGATGCGCAACGCCCAGGAAGTGATGGACGCCTTCGACCTGATGATGTACCGCGTGCCGCGCAAGGCGCCCCAGGCGCAGATCCTCGGGGTCCTCGTGCAGCAGATGTGCAAGGGCGTGCGCGAGGTGATCCTCGGGATGAACCGCGACCCGCGCTTCGGCCCGCTGATGATGTTCGGCATGGGCGGGACGATGGTCGAGGTGATGAAGGACGTTTCCTTCTACCTGGCGCCGCTCACGGCCGACGAAGCCAAGCAGATGCTGATCAGCACCCGCACCTACAAGATGCTGCAGGGCGTGCGCGGCGAGGAAGGCGTGGATATCGAGGCGATCGCCGAGGGCCTGCAGCGGCTCTCGCAGCTGGTGACGGAATATCCGCAGATCCAGGAATTGGATATCAACCCCTACGTGGTGGGGCCGCGCGGCACCGTGCCGATCGCGGTCGACGCCCGGATGAGCGTGGAAAAAGAGTAGGGCGCAGCGTCGCTGCGCCCCTATAGGGATGGGGGTGAGGGGTGAGGCGGGGAGGGAGCAGGAATGGCAACGACTTTCGATTGGAAGACCAAATATCAGGATAAGGTGACGAGCGCCGCCAAAGCGATGCGCCTGGTGCAATCCGGCGACAGCGTGTTCATCGGCTCGGGCTGCGGCACGCCGCAATACCTGGTCAACGCGCTGGTGGAGTATTGCGAAGATGTTCGCGATGTGCGGATTATGCACATCCTCACCATGGGCGAGGCGCCCTACCTGGATCCGCGCTTCCGCGACCGGTTCAGCCTGAACACGTTCTTCATCGGGGATAACGTCCGCGCCACCATCGAAAAAGGAATAGGGGATTACACGCCGATCTTCCTCTCGGAAATTCCCGGCGAGTTCGAGAGCGGCCGGATACCGATCGACGTCGCGCTGGTGAGCGTCTCCCCGCCCGATGCCGGCGGGTTGTGCAGCCTGGGGGTGTCGGTCGACGTGGTCAAGGCCGCGGTGGCCAACGCCAAGTACGTCATCGCCCAGGTCAATGCCAACATGCCCAAGACCTACGGCGACAGCTTCATCCACGTCAACGACTTCGAGGCGCTGGTGCCGTATGACGAGGATCTGATCGAGATCCCCCGGGCGGAGGTGGACGATGTCATGCGCCGGATCGGGCAGAACGTCGCCCGCCTGATCGAGGACGGCAGCACGATCGAATGCGGCATCGGCCGCGTGCCGCAGGTGGTGGCCGAATGCCTGCGCGACAAGAAAGACCTCGGGGTGCACACCGAGATGTTCGGGGATTGGATCATCGACCTGATCGACTGCGGCGCGATCAACTGCGCCAAGAAGAACCTCAACCGCGGGAAAGTCGTCGCCAGTTTCTGCATGGGCTCCAAACGGCTGTACGACTACCTCAACAACAATCACTTCTTCGAGTTCTACCCGACCGAATACGTCAACGACGTCAACATCATCGCCCAGCACGAGAAGATGGTCGCGATCAATGTCGGCCTGGAGGTCGACCTGACCGGGCAGGTGTGCGCGGATTCGCTCGGCTACAAGTTCTACAGCGGGATCGGCGGGCAGGTGGATTTCATCCGCGGCGCGGCCCGCAGCCGCGGCGGCAAGGCGATCATCGTTGTGCCCTCCACCGCCAAGAACGGGACCATCAGCCGGATCGTCCCGCACCTTGCGGAGGGCGCGGGGGTGGTTGTCACCCGCGGCGACGTGCATTATGTCGTCTCCGAGTACGGCGTGGCCTACCTGCACGGCAAGAGCATCCGCGAGCGGGTGCTGGGGCTGATCAACATCGCCCACCCCAAATTCCGTGCCGAACTGATCCAGGCCGCCAAGGCCCAGAAGTACCTGTACCAGGACCAGATCGCGCTGGATACGGAACAGATCACCTACCCGGAGGAGCTCGAGATCTACCAGACCCTCAACGACGGGACCGAGCTGTTCTTCCGGCCGGTCAAGCCCACCGACGATGCGTCGCTTTCGGAGATGCTCTATTCGCTCAGCCCGACCTCCCTGCGCACCCGCTACATGACCCACACCGTGACCTTCCCGCACAAGGACATCCAGCAGCTGACCAATGTCGATTACATCAACAACCTGGCCATCGTCGGCACCGTTCCGGGCGTCTCGGGCGAAGAGATTGTCGCGATCGCGCAGTACTTCCTGGACCCCAAGACCCAGGCGGCGGAAGTGGCCTTCATCGTCCAGGACGAATGGCAGCAGAAGGGCATGGGCACGGTCCTCCTGCTGTACCTCTGCCGCGTCGCCAAGCAGCGCGGGATCAAGAAGTTCTACGCCAAGGTCCTGCCGACCAACAAGGCGATGCTGACCGTGTTCTACAATTCGGGCTACAAGGTCAACACCGAATTCGACGGGGATGTCTATAACATCGAATTCGCCCTGGCGCCCGCCAAGGGAAAAACCGCGGACCTCTCGCAATAATAAAAAGCCGGCTCCCCAAAGAGCCGGCTTTTTAGATCTCACCGCAGAGGCGCAGAGATCGCAGAGAGATAAGATAAAAGTT
>CAZYSF010000513.1:0-3459 GCA_964649635.1 uncultured Anaerolineales bacterium
GAGATTTTTTTCATAATCGATGGGGTGGATTCTATTTCCAATTGCCGTTGCAGAACCGCAGGATCCTTTCCGTTTGAGTCTGAAAATTCGATTCGTGTTGGCGTATTCGGATTTTTTCTTCCGAATTGCCGACGGGGTCGCGCTTTATTAATTGCATTTTACTCCATTATGCTATGAATGCAAGCACGGGAATATGTAATATCGAATCGTTCCGCAGTAACGGATTCACTGTGGTAACATGATTACTTCCGTCGTTTTTAATTTCGCACCGTTCTCATCGGATTTTTCTTTTATTGGGAAAGGGTATGCCCATGGACATCCGCATCAAAGACGATTCGACCCTCGAGGAGTACCAGCACGCGAATCTGCTGCTGGCCGGAAGAACCGGAGTCTTTAAATATCTCAACCTCGCCATGATCTTTCTGTTTCTGCTCTTCGCGTTCCAGATCATGGTTTATTCCTACCTTGCGGGGATGGCCGCCGCCGGTTTCCTGGTCTGCGTCATCGTCCTTATCATGCTGTTCGTGGTGAACTTCGTGCAATATTTCATATTCCCGCGAAGGGTTAAAAAAGCCTACACGCAATTCCTGAATCTATCCGGCGCACAGGAATACCGGTTGGCCGACGGCGGCGTCACCTACAAAGACCAGAACGGCGAGTCGACCATTCCGTGGGGGAAGTATGTTCACTGGCTGGAGGACGACCGGGTGCTGGTTTTGTATCCGACCGACTTCCACATCCATCTCTTCCCGAAGCGCTGTTTATCCCCCGAGCAATTGGTGGAAATCCGGCAGGCGATCACCAACGCGAAAATTCCGGCGCGGAAGACCTTCCGGGTGGGGGTTATGGTTTCATCGGCGCTGGTGCTGGCGGTTCTGTTGTCGATCAGCTGCCTGTTGTTGATCCGGTTGACGATTTTCTTCCTGCCATAATCGCGCTCCGTCCCTGCCACCCGGATGCCCACCCCCCGCCCTTTGCCTAATCCGGGATTCCAGGCATGCCCCGCCGCCCCCGCGATGGGATATTTGGCGGAGTGCCGCGGCCGGCGGTAAAAATCCGGTAAATCACGACCCAAATACAAAATGCGGCACGGATAAAGAAAAACTAAAATCATTTCCGCTGTGGATGGAGGGATATCAAACGGCGGTATATTACTCACAGCGCCGGTCGGCGCCGGATTGCAGGCGGTTGCCGGGGATGAAAAGCCCGTCAGGCCGCACCGCATCCTCCGATCCGCCCAGCGGATACTCCGGACCGCCCGGAGCAACTTTGGAGATTCCCGCGCTAAAACGGAAAGGCTTGCCCATGAAAAAGACACTGACGGTTTTGATCCTCGCCGGAATGCTGCTGGCCGGATGCGCCAACCCCGCGCCGTCCACGGCCGCAGCGCCCTCCACCGCCGCGCCGTCCGACACCGCCTCGCCGGCGGCATCGGATATGCACGCCACCGACGTGCTGGTCGCCTCCAAGATGGCCGGGCTGCTGTTCAACGTGGAGAGCGTCCAGAAAAATCTGGACGACGACACCGCCGCCATGGCCCGCACGACCCTCGACACCTCCGACCTCTTTGCGGGCCTGCCCGGCGGAGGCGGCAAACTGGCCAAGCGCATGGCGCTGCCCCTGGTGCAAATCGACCAGGTGCCGCAGGGCTTCCTCGATCCGCTTCCCGAAAGCGGCGCGATCCCCGGTGAAGCGGGCTCGTGCGGCGCGGCCGGGGCCAAACCCGAGGTGACCTTCCAGACAGTCGACGGCCGGGCCGTGACGCCCGAGCTGCTGAAAAGCAAGGGCCTGAATATCATCCCGACCGATATGGTCACCATCCCGCAAACCGACCCGGACAGCCTCGGGGCGCTGATCAATTCGCTTTCGAACTTGAAGCGCGGCGATCCGCGGGCGGGAACCGCGCAGGGCTGGAACGAAATGCTGTGGGACAAGCTCAAAGAGCAGCAGCAGCCGGCTCAATCCCTGATGGATTATCAATTGTGGAATGCCTCGCCGGACATCGAACAGGAGGTCGCCGATCTGTACCGCCTGCAATTGCAGGAGATGGGCGTGCCCCCGGCGGTCCTCACCGCGTTCGACGCATCGGATACCTCCGGCTGGTACGCCAGCACGCCCCCGACCGGCGCGGATGCGCTGGCCGGGATGGATATCATCGCCGAAATGAGCGGCAGCATCGAAGGCACCGTCCACGAACGCCGTGATTTTTCCATTCCCGGAGCCGGGACGACCCCCGAGTACGGAGTCCAGACCGGCGAGGGCACGGTCACCTGGGATGCGCCCGAGTTTGGGCTGCTGACCTTCGATGTGGATATCAATCTGGATGTGTTCGATGATCGCGGCCACGCGGTCGGCGGGACGGTGACGGGCGTGGACGAGGAAAACGGCTATACGGTCGAGATCACCTTCAAAGCCGACGGCACCCGCGAGGGCGTGATCAAGCGGGATGGCGAGGTTGTCGGCAAGCTCAGCATGACCGTCGACGAGGGGCAATTCACCAATTTCCTGGATGTGGAGACCAACCAGTCCGAACCGCTGCCGCTCCCGTAGCGGAAACTCCTTTCTGGATGAACAAACCGGGGCGCGGAATTCCGCGCCCCGGTTTGTTTTATGGGAGCCATCATCCTCGCCGGCGCCGATTATTCAACCGCAAATTCCGCCATGGTGGTATCAAATGCCCGCTTGCTCAATTCGTTCAACGGCAGGGAAAATAGTTTTTCCGAAATGACTTCGACCGCCCACGGCCCGGCATAGCCCATGGTTTTTATGCAATGAATTAATCCTTTAATATCGTAATCGCCTTCCCCGCAAAATCTCCGGTTGGATGGATCGTGATGCGGGCTTCCGGGCAGCGTGCCGTCGTTCAGCTCGACATTCGTCAAATACCGCAGGGGAATGCGGCTGATCTCCTCGAACGTCATCCCCAGATTCGCCACCTGATATATGTCGATGATCAGGCCGCCGTTTTTCGCTCCGGCTGTTTCCACCAGGGTAATCGCATCCTTGAGATTGTCGACCATGGCGCAGCCCATGATTTCAAAACCGATCGTCGCCCCGTATTGCTCCGCTTCCGCGCACAATGCCGCAAAGGCTTCGACGATCCGCGGCATGGGGCAGGCGGAGTTGTAGAAATCACCCACCTTGACGTGCCTGGCATGCAGCGCCTGCGACGCCTCCAGCAGCCGCCGCTTGCGGCTGTCGGATTCCGCCTTGCGGGCGCCGTCGAGAAACCAGTCGGTGAGGAATTCCAGCTCGACGTGGCGGATGCCGTTGTCGTCCAGGATCATTTTTACTTCGTCGAGCGGCCGGTGCAGGAGAATATGCTCCAGATCGGCATGCCAGATCCCAATACCTGTAAACCCGGCCCGGGCGGCGGCCTGGATCCTGTTTTTAATATCATACGGGCTTATTTCACCGCGGCCCGGGAATACGCCGGCGGTCGTCCAATACAAGTTCATC
>CAZYSF010000514.1:0-2749 GCA_964649635.1 uncultured Anaerolineales bacterium
GATCGAGCACGCTCTCCAGGTCCGCGAGGGTCTGTTGCTTGAGCCAGGTGCGGCCATCGGCATGCAGCGAGACGTAGTCGTCTGCCGCCTCGGCCGAATCCAGCCGATCGATCGGGATGACGTGCACCTTGGCGCCGTCCCGCACCACGATCCGTTCAGCCCAGCGATCCGGTCCGCGGGCGGCGGCCGTTTCGGTTTCGGCACTATGTTCTTCCGGCACGGGCTGGACGTGCGGCAGGCAACTGCGCCGGGTCGGCGACCCAGCCGATCTCCCGGCGGCACGGGCTTTTTACGGAAATTAATGCTTCTGCTCTATCGTTTTCGATTAATCCATAAGACAGGGGATTGAATATATTTGTTTCAGTCTAAAGCCCGCTGACCGCCGAGAAGAAATGCCCGTCGTATGTCCGCCGCAGGTACATCGCGGCGGACATAGGGGAGCTGAAAAATGAAATAACCCGTGGGTGAAGTCGCCTGCCATGTGGGAACAGGCGCTGCAATGGTTCGAAAGATACCTATACCGGGGAGCGCCGCGAACGGTTGTCGCTACGGCCGAAAGTTTTCACGGTCCCCCGGCGGGGGGTTCCCTACTTGTGCGCTCACGATGGCGTATTGCTTCAATCCCCATTGTCCCCGGTTTGAGCCTGCTCCGTACATCGGCTTGAGTTCCTCCGCCGGGTTATCCAGGATGTGATGGTAACCTTTGGAAATAAGCAGACCCCGGATCTGCTCCAGCCCGATGCCGAAAATCCCCCATTCCGGGTTTTCATTGGGCAGGTTTGAGGTTAATTTAGTATTCATTTCTCGAATCGGACGGATGGGCGGTCATTCTGAGAGTGTCCATCCGCGCGAACCCGTGGTATTCTCTCTTCATGCGATTCTCCTCCCGCATCCAGACCGAACTTGAACCGAACGAGTATTCCCGGATCATGGAAGAAAAACGCGCGGAGAATTCCGCGGTTTGGGATCTCTCGATTTCGAATCCAACCCTGGCCGGGCTGGAGTATCCGCTCGAGGAGATCCGGGAAGCGCTGGCGGACGGCGCCAAGCACTTCTATCAGCCGGACCCGCGCGGGCTGCCGGCCGCCCGCAGCGCCGTGGCCGGTTATTACCACGAGCACGGGATTATTCTCTCCCCCGATTCGATCGTGCTGACGTCCGGTACGAGCGAAGCATACGGTTTTCTTTTCAAGCTGCTGTGCACGCCGGGAAAATCCATTCTGTTCCCGAAGCCCAGCTACCCGCTGGTGCCGCTGATCGCCGAATTGGAAGGCGTGACGGCGGCGCCATATGCGCTTTCGAATGAGGATTGGCGCTGGGACCTGGCGGCGCTGTTCGCGGCGCTGAAGCCCGGCGCGCGCGCGGTGGTCGCCGTCTCGCCCAACAATCCCACCGGCAGCATGCTCACCGGCGGGGAATTGCGCGAGCTGAGCGGTTTTTGCGCCGCGCACCGGCTGGCGCTGGTCGTGGACGAGGTGTTCCTCGATTACCCGTCCCCGGCGCGCGCGGAAAGCATGGTTTCTTCAGCCGGCAACCCGGATGTGCTGACCTTCACCCTCGGCGGATTATCCAAGGCCTGCGGCCTGCCCCAGATGAAGCTGGCCTGGATTGCCGTCAGCGGGCCGGAGCGCGATACGCGCGAAGCGCTTGCCCGGCTGGAGTTCATCGCGGACGCGTACCTCTCGGTCGGCACGCCGGTCCAGCGGGCGGCGCCCGCCCTATTGAGCCTCGGCGTGCAAGTCCGCGAGCAGATCCGCCGCCGGGTGGACGGAAACGAAGCGGCCCTGAGGGAAACCCTGGGCGGCGTTCCGGGTGTCACGATTTTTTCGCGCGACGGGGGGTGGTACTCGGTCGTCGGCTTGCCGGCCGGTACGGATGATGAAGCGTTCGCCATCCGGTTGCTGATGGAACAAAGCGTCATCGTCCAGCCGGGTTATATGTTCGATATGGAAGATGTGCAGGCGGCGATCATCAGCCTGCTGACGCCGGCCGAAATATTTGAAGAAGGGATTACCCGGATCTCCGAGCTTATCCGCGAAACCGCATGACGACTTCTGAAAACCTAGGATGCTTTTATCCCAATTGGGATATCCGCTGCCCGAGCAGATCGAATCCTCCCTGCCAGAATTCGGCCTTCTCGATGTGGATGCCCGCGCGCTTGAGAATCGCGGCCGGGCTGGCCGATCCGCCGGCGGAGAGGATGCGCGTGAAGCGCGGGAGGAAGGCGGAGCCCTCCGCCTGATACTGGTGGAAGAGCGCCAGGACGAGCAACTGGCCGAATGCGTAGGCATAGACGTAGAACGGCATTTCATAAAAATGCGGAATGGCCGCCCATTCCCAGCGGAATTCCTCCGTCAGTTCGACCGAGTTCCCGAATTGAGCCTGCAGATTTCCCCAATACCTCGCGCACAAATCCTCGACCGACGCCCCTTTGCCGACCGCATCGTGCGCCTCGACTTCGAACAGCGCGAAGAACGCCTGGCGCATGATTGTGGCGTAGGCGTCGTCGACCTGTCGGAAAAGAAGATCGCGGCGGACGGCCTGATCGGTCTCTTCTTTTAACAAGCTTTCCACCAGCAGCATTTCCGCGAAGGTGGACGCCGTTTCGGCCAGCGGCAGGCTGGCGTCGTAAGTGAAGAGCGGCAGATCCTCGGCCAGCAGGGCGTGCACGGCGTGCCCAAGCTCGTGGGCGAGAGTCGCCAGATCGTAGGCCCGGCCCTGATAGTTGGTGAGCACCCACGGCGTGAGC
>CAZYSF010000515.1:0-2322 GCA_964649635.1 uncultured Anaerolineales bacterium
AAGCGGACGATCAGCCACCAGTTTTTCCAGGCGCGCGGCGATGTGGACCAGTGGATGCGCCTGGCGGCGGCCATCCTGGCGCGGCATTCCAGCGCCGCCTCCCTGGTGACGGCTCCGGCCGCCGATCGGGCGGCCTTCCGCCAGTTGCAGCTGATCTCGATCAAGGGCCAGCAGGCGCTTCTGGTGCTGGTCCTGCAGGGCGGACGGGTTCAGCAGCAATTCATCACGCTCGATGAGCCGCTTTCCCAGGAGGATCTTTCCCAGGCGGCCGGGCAGATCAACGACCGGTTTGCCGGAGCGGATGCCGAGACCGTCGAAGGCGCGCTCGCGACAATGCTCCCGCTGGCTCGGGAAGTTCTTCCGGTGGTCGTCGAACTGATGCGCCGCGCGGATTTCGTCGCCACCGCCGAGATGGTCCATGACGGTCTGGCCAACGTGCTGAAGACTCCGGAATTCGCCGATCCCGACCTGGTAAGCCGGACTCTGCACATCCTCGAGGAGCAGAGCCTGCTGGGGGATTTCCTCTCCCGCGCCCTGGGCTCCGAAGTGGGCGGGGTGCAGGTGGTGATCGGCGGCGAGGGCGATTGGGAGGAACTGCGGGATTGCTCGATGGTGATCGCCCGCTACGGGACTCCCGGCCTCGCCACGGGGACACTTGGCGTGATCGGCCCGATGCGCATGGCTTACGGGCGGACGATTTCCGCCGTTCGATATGTCTCCTCGCTGATGAGCGATCTGGTTTCGGAAACGCTCAGCGAGTGATTTTTTCAGAATGTCATGCTGAGCGCCTGCCCCCCGATGCGAAGCATTCGCGAGTGGGGGGAGCGAAGCATCTCCTCAGACATTTAGAGGCCCTGCGCTCAGGGTGGCAGGATCAAAGGAAAAGGATATTTCGGGGCGACTATGACTGACAAGAAAAAACACGCGCACGAAGAAGACCTGCCCGCACAGCCCGCCGCCGGGGATGCGGAACCGTCCGCCGAACTTGCCGCGCTGCACGCGGAGCTCGAGCAGGCCCGGATCCAGGCGGACGAATATCTGGACGGCTGGAAACGCACCCAGGCCGAGCTCGTAAATTACCGCAAGCGGGTTGATCGTGACGCGGCCGAGGCGAAGATTTCCGCCGCGGGCCAGGCGTCCGCACGCTGGTTCCCGGTTATGGATGATTTCGAACGGGCGCTCAAGGAGCGGCCCGGGGCGCAGAACCTCGCCCAATGGGCGGACGGCGTGGAACTGATCTACCGCAAGGGGATCGCCGCGCTCGAGGCGGAAGGCATCACCCCGATCGAGCCCGCCGCCGGAACGGATTTCGACCCGAACCTGCACGAAGCCGTCACCCGCGAACCGTGCGCGGACCGGGAGGACGGGGAGATACTGGATATGCTCCACCGCGGATACCGGATGGGCGAGCGGGTGCTCCGGCCGGCGCAGGTCCGGGTGGCCTGTCAACCCGATACCAACCCGCAGTAGGGGCGCGGCGTTCCGCGTCCCGGCGGTTACTGCAAATCAGAAAGCCTGATTAAGGAGAGCCAGCATGGGAAAAATTATCGGCATCGATCTCGGAACCACCAACTCGGTCGTGGCGGTGATGGAAGCCGGCGACCCCAAGGTCATCCCCGCATCGGAGGGTTCGCCCCTGGTGCCTTCGGTAGTGGCCGTCAACCCGAAGACCGGCGAGCGTCTGGTCGGTCAGCTGGCGCGGCGGCAGGCGGTGGTCAATCCGGAAAACACCATCTTCTCGATCAAACGCTTCATGGGCCGCAAGTTCAACGACCCCGAGGTGCAGAAGGCGCTGGCCCTCGTCCCGTTCAAGGTCTCGGCCGCCGCCAACGGCGATATCCGGGTCCTGATGGGCGGGAAGGATTACTCCGCTCCGGAAATTTCGGCGATGATCCTGGCCAAACTCAAGGTCGACGCCGAAGCCTACCTCGGCCAGTCCGTGACCCAGGCGGTCATCACCGTGCCCGCATACTTCAACGACTCGCAGCGCCAGGCGACCAAGGATGCCGGCCAGATCGCGGGGTTGGAAGTGATGCGGATCATCAACGAACCGACGGCTTCTTCGCTGGCCTACGGGCTGGATAAGAAGAAAGACGAAACCATCGCGGTCTACGACCTCGGCGGCGGCACGTTCGACATATCCATCCTCGACGTCGGCGACGGGGTGTTCGAGGTCAAATCCACCAACGGCGATACGTTCCTGGGCGGCGACGACTTCGACCAGCGCGTGATCGACTGGGTAGCCGACGAGTTCCGCAAGGAATCAGGGATCGACCTGCGCTCCGATCGGCAGGCGCTGCAGCGCCTCAAGGAAGCCGCCGA
>CAZYSF010000516.1:0-3922 GCA_964649635.1 uncultured Anaerolineales bacterium
AGGATGTCAGCGCCGCCGGCAACATCTCCGGCCGGCTGTACGCCATCTCCACCCTCGGATCGATCATCGGCACATTCCTTCCGGTATTGTGGCTGATCCCCGCCATCGGCACCGCGCGCACGTTCTTTGTCTTCGCGGCGCTGCTGCTCCTGGTGGCGCTGGCCGGGCTTTGGCGGGCGGACCGGCGGATGGCGCTGATGCATTTATGGATGCCACTGGCGATTCTCGGCCTGTATTTCATCGGCACGGGTCTGTCGATCAAAAACACACCCGGCCAGATTTATGAACGGGAATCCGCCTATAACTACATCCAGGTCGTGGAATTGGAGGGCGTGCGCTACCTGCACTTAAATGAAGGCGAGGGGATGCATTCGGTGTACGCACCGTCGCTCCTGCTGACCGGCGGCACGTGGGATTATTTTCTCGCCGCGCCTTTTTTTAACCCTCCGCCGCGCGACCTGGCGCAGGTGGAATCACTCGCGATCGTCGGATTGGCGGCCGGAACCGCCGCCGGGCAATACACGAAAATCTACGGGCCGATTCCGATCGAAGGATACGAGATCGATCCGGTGATCATCGATGTGGGGCGCGAGTTTTTCGGGATGACCGAGACCAACCTCTCGGCGCTGGCCGTCGACGGGCGCTGGGGATTGGCTCACAGCCGGCGCACTTTCTCGGTGATCACCATCGACGCGTACCGCCCGCCCTACATTCCCCCGCACCTGACCACCCTGGAATTTTTCCAGACTGTCCGCGATCGCCTGGCGCCCGACGGCGTGGTGACAATCAACGTCGCCCGGCTGCCGGACGACCGCCGCCTGATCGAAGGCCTGGCCGCCACCTTGCAGGCGGTGTTCCCGAACGTGTATGTGACGGACGTCCCCTACAGCATGAACAGCATCCTGTATGCGACCGCCCAACCTACGACGATCCAGAATCTCCTCGATAACTACAAGGCGTTAAAAACCGCGGGCAGCGCGCCGCTCGAACTCCTGACCGTACTGGAATGGACGATCCAGAACCTGCAGCCCACCCCCACGAACGGGATGGTTTACACCGACGACCGCGCGCCGATCGAACTGCTCACCAACGCCATGGTCATCCAATTCGTCCTGTCCGGCCGGCTGCCCATGCTGGCGCCGCCATGAGGAAGGGCTCACCATGAAAAAGATCATCCGGATTCTCCTGATCGCCTCTTTCCCGCTGCTGCTGTTGCTGGCCTGGGTGCGGATCATGTTGTTCCCGGCCTTTGTCGAAATCGAATACCGCCGGCCGGGATTCCCCGCCGACCCGTACGGCTTCACCACCGATGAGCGCCTCCAATGGGCGAACCTCTCCCGCCAGTACCTGCTCTCGGACGCCGGGGATGATTTCTTCGCGCAATACCGGCTGGCGGACGGTTCGCCGCTCTACAACGAACGCGAAGTCCAGCATATGGTGGACGTGCATGCCATTGTCCGGAAGGCGATGGTGATTTTCGCCGTCCTCGGCATCCTCTACCTGGCCGGTTGCGCATTTTTATTCCGGGAGGACCGTGAACTCCTGCGGAGAACGCTCGCCACGGCGGGGATCGGAACCTTCGGCTTCCTGATCCTCGTCCTGGTCACCGTCGCCTTGGCCTGGGAATGGGCATTCGTGGGTTTCCACCGGGTTTTCTTCACGGGCGAGACCTGGCTTTTCCCATATTCGGATACGCTGATCCGGCTGTTCCCGGTAGCCTTCTGGCAGGATGGATTCGCCGCGGCGGTGATCGGCATGCTCGTCACCGGCCTGCTGGTTTGGTTCTGCTCGTTTGTCCTTCCACGCTGGATTACAGGGAAACGTCCGGCGGGCGGGTGATTGCAGCGCGCCCCCGCATCCCCATGTACTGCCCACCCATGTCCGCTTCTCGATACCCTAAGGGTGGGGGTTACCTTTCGATACCCTAAGGGTGCGGGCTACCTTTCGCCGCCCTTAGGGTGCGGTACTATCGAAAAACCGCCGGTTTCCACGATCTCGGGTATCATTTAAGCGATTCATACCGGCATATCGCATGCGTTTTTCCATTCCGAACGTTACGGCAATGCCTGGAGGCTTATGAGGATCCGATCCGCCATTTTCCGCTCCGTGATAATCTCGCTTCTGGCCGGCCTGATCCTTGCCGGTTGCGGAACGGGCGGCAGTCTTCCCTACCCGATCGCCACGCCCCTTCCGCTCCCAACCTTTTCGGTCACCTTCCTGGTGCGCGCCCCCGCGGATTCCCCGGCGGGCATAAAGGTCATCCTGAATATCCTCGACGAGGTGACCGGGCTCACCCTCAACCCGACCAGCTACGAGATGAAAGCGGTCGATGCCGGATTGTGGCAGCTGCAGCTGGAGTTCCCCCGCAACGCCATGATCCATTACCGCTACAGCCTCGGGAGCGGTGAGATTGAGGCTAGCTCGGGTTCGGGGATGGTGGATTACCGAACCTACTACGCGTCCGGGAACAACCAGGTTGAAGATACGATCGCCCACTGGATTGGAACGGAATTCCACGGGACCACCGGGCGAATCCGCGGCCTCGTGCGCGATGCGGTCACCGGCCTGGCGATTCCAGGCCTGGTGGTATCAACCGCCGGCATGCGCACCGTCACCGATACCAATGGATATTACCTGCTCAGCGGAGTACCGACCGGGAAGCAGACTCTGATCGCGTTCGATCTGGACGGCGGATACCGGCCGTTCATCCAAGAGGCGATCATCGCCGACGGGCAGGATACCCCCGCCAATCTGGCCCTATCCCCCGCGCCACGGGTCACGGTCTCCTTCCATTTGTACGCGCCACAGTCGGAAAATCCCCCCGGCGCGCAAATCCGGATGGTGGGCAACCTGCTGATGCTCGGGAATACGTTCCAGCCCGGCGCGGCATCGACGATGGTCGAACCGGCGCGCGCGCCGTTGATGACGCTCTTGAGCGATGGAACTTACGTCGTCTCGCTTTCACTCCCGGTGGGCACCCACGTCCGCTACAAGTTCACCCTCGGAGATGGATTCTGGAACGCCGAACGGGACGCACAGGGGCGGCTTGTCCTGCGCGATATGATCGTTCCCGAACACGATGAGATCGTCGAGAACGGGGTGATCACCTGGCGGACCGGCACGCTCGGTCCGGTCTCGTTCAACGCGGTGACTCCCGCCAATACCCCTCCGGCCGAGAAGGTGAGCATCCAATTCAGCCCCTTCCAGGGTATTTGGATGCGCCCGATCCCGATGTGGATGATCGGCCCTCAGCAATGGACCTATACCCTGGAAAGCCCGTTGGAATGGCCGGGGCCCGTGGCCTACCGCTATTGCCGGAACGGAATGTGCGGATTGGCCGACGATCTGGCCACGGCCGGAGATCAGGCGGTCGGCCGGATGTTCCAAGTGACGAACACCGCACAGACCATCGTGGATTCCGTTCTCGGCTGGACCGCCTGGCCGGACACCGCGACCGCCGCGATCCCCGCCCCTTCCGCTTCCGCCCGTTCCGGTCTGCGCTTCGGCGCGGTCTTCTCCCCCGCGCGCTGGTCGCAGCCGTACGATTCCACCATCGCCGATTTGATCGCGCTGCGCGCCGAAACGGTTTTCCTTAGTCCGCAGTGGTATCTCGGCGCGAATGCCCCGTTGCCGGAAATCCGCAATCTCCCGGAACTGGCCACACCGCTGTACCAGGATGTTGTCAACCAACTGGCCCACCTGCGGGCCGCCGGGATCCGGCCGGCGCTCTCCCCGACGGTTGGCGCGCTGACCGGGCTCACACCGGATTGGTGGGATACCGCACCGCGTGATCCCGCATGGTGGGATTCCTTCTTCCTTTCGTATGCGAATTTCCTGTTCACCTATGCCGACATCGCCCAGCAAAACGGTGTTGAGGAGCTGGTGATCGCCCGGGCCGATATGCTCCAGGCGATGCCCGGCC
>CAZYSF010000517.1:0-11568 GCA_964649635.1 uncultured Anaerolineales bacterium
TACACGACCGCGTGCTCGCCGAGCAGGATCACTTTACCGCAGGCCGAGGCGCGCCGGATCATCTCCAAATATAGAGGATGAGCATGACGGAAAATCCCCAGACGAGGATCGCGATCTGCAGCGGCCGGTCCGTGAGGACCAGTTCCTCGGGGGCTCCGCCTTTATGCTCGATCTGCATCAGGTAGAGGTAGCGGAAAATGATGTAGAGGATGAAGGGGATCGTCAGCATCATCGCGTGGTTGGGCGGAAGGTTGGGCGCGGAAAAGGTGTAGAAGGAATACGCGACGATCGTCGCGGCGGAGACGATCTGGATATAGCTGTCCAGGAGCGGAATGGAATACCCGCTCAGCACCCGGCGGTGGTCCGAAGCGCCACCTTCCAGGAGCAATATTTCCGAGCGCCGCTTGCCGAAAGAGATATACAGGGCGAGCAGCACCATGCACACGTACATCCAGGGGGAAAACCGCTCCACCGAAATCAGCAGCACGCCGCCGACAACCCGCAGCACGAAGAAGATCGCCACCGTCATGGCGTCCACGATCGGAATGTGCTTGAGGAGGAAGGAGTACGCCAGGTTCAGCGCCAGATAGACGGCGATCAGCGCCGCGAACGACGGTGCCAGCGCGAAGGCCGCGCCGAGGGTGAAGGTCATCAGCACGGCGGCGGCGGCGGCGGCCAGGGGCACGGGCAATTGGCCCGAGGCCACCGGGCGTTTGCATTTGAGAGGATGGCGCTTATCCTGTTCCCGGTCGGCGATGTCGTTGACCAGGTAAACGGAACCGGATGCCAGGCACAGCAGTACAAAACCGGCCAGGGTGCGCAGCAGCGGTTCGACCAGGAAGAACTGGCGGTCGAACACGAGCGCGGCAAAGAAGAAGATGTTCTTCGGCCATTGCCTCGGACGCAGGCTTTTAATCAATCCGATGATCCACGACATTCCGGCTCCAATCCTAGCCTGCGCGCCCCGATCGTCAGGGCGCGGGCTTTTCGGCGGCGCCCGGGGGCGTCCCCGTTTCGGGGTTGCCCGCGGGCCGGCGATGATCCACAAACCGGTACCCCACGCCGCGTTCGGTCAGGATGTATTTGGGTTCCGAGGGGTTTTGTTCCAGCTTCTGGCGCAGGTAGTTGACGTACAACCTCAGGTAGTGCGTTTCCTCCCGGTACTCGTATCCCCACACCTTCGCCAGCAGCTGGTCGTGCGTGATCACGCGCCCCGCGTTCTGCACCAGATGATACAGCAGGCGGTATTCCGTCGGCCGCAAGACGACCTGCCGGCCCTCCACGCGTACCTCGCGCCGGTCGAAGTCGATCGTCAGCCGGTCGTCCACCCGGATCGGGGCATGCGGCGCGGTGCGGGGCATCTCGTTGCGGCGCAGGACGGCGCGGATCCGGCTGGAGAGTTCGCGCGGGCTGAACGGCTTGGTGATGTAGTCGTCCGCGCCGCGTTCCAGGCCCAATACCCGGTCGTCTTCCTCGCCTTTGGCGGTCACCATGAGGATCGGGACCTGTGAAAACTCCCGGATCATGCGCAGGGTCTCGAACCCGTCGATGTCCGGGAGCATCACGTCCAATAACACCAGGTCCGGCATCGCGTTCCGCAGCTGGCCAAGCGCTTCCATCCCCGTCTGCGCTTCAACCACCTCGAACCCGTCCTGCTCCAGATTAAGCCGGATGAACCGCACCATGCGCGGTTCGTCGTCGACCACCAGCACGCGCCGGCGGGGAGCGTCGGTCATGGCCGGCTATTCCCGGACGAAGGTGACGAGCTTTTCCTCCGCCTCTCCGGGCATCACTTCAATGAAGGAGACCCGGTGGATCGCCCAGATCACCGAACTGACATTGGGCTGGAGGTAGGGCAGATCCTTCCCATCCCGGCGGCGCGGATTGGACACCGTGATGTAATTCGCATCGGGCGCGGGCAGCGCCTCCATTTCTCCCAGGACCGCATCTTCGTTGGTGAGATGGACCAGGACGGAAATTGCCATGGGGGTTATTGCCCTCCTATTTGGCGGGTGACTTCGATGATCAGGTTTCCCAAACGGAGGATGTCTCCGTCAGAAAGCATGGCGGGATGATCGGGCAGCACCCGGTTGTCGTTGATGAAGGTCCCGTTGGCGCTGCCCAGGTCGATCGCCAGCAGCGAATTCCCCTCGAACCGCAGGTGGCAGTGCAGGCGCGAGACACCCTTTTCGTGCGCGCCGAACCGGTTGAGGTCGATGTCGGGGATAACCGCCTGGCCCTTCTCCGCGCGGCCGAGGATGTATTCCTGCTGCCCGAAGAGGGGAATGCCGACGTTGTTCCCGGAAACCTTGAGGGCGATGTTGTCGGTCGAGGTCAGCGGTGCGTGCGAGGATTCGGTCGGCTTGGGTGGAATGAACTCGGCGGCCCTGCCTGCCGGCAGGGCGTTGGTGGGGGAGGAGGTATCCTCGCTGACCCGCGCGCAGCATTCCGGGCAGAAGAGCGTTCCGTAATAGACCGAGGTATGGCAAACATGGCAGGCGATCATCGCAACCTGCCCCCGTGCTTGGGATCCACCAGACTGCGGGTGCCGTACTTGACCGCCTTCTTGCCCTTTTCGGAGATCGAGTGGGTGCGGCGGAGCTGCGCGGATTCGCCGAGGACCGTGTTGGCCAGATCCGGTTCGCCCATTTCAAACAGGCGCGTGGCGATCCGTTCCAGGCGGGTGGTCGCCAAATTCAGGTGCCCGGTCTGAGCGTCGGACAGGGCTTTCTCCTGCAGGCGCGCGAGGTTGACGTTGCGCACCGCGGCCAGCAGCGTCCCCGGGATCGGGGCCGGCACGGGTTCATTTACCACCGGCAGGCTCAGCGAGAGAATGGTCCGCAGGTTCGTGGCGCGTTTCGCCAGATGCGCGCCGAGATGCAGCCGGCTGATTTCATAGGAGTCCATCGGCGTGATCGGCGGGACAAGGTATTCCATCAGCAGGGTGATGTTGTTCCCCGCGAAGAGCGAGCCCAGCCGCAGCATGTGGCCTTCGTGCAATGGCATGGGGGCCGGGTTGACCCGGAATGCGGAGTGCAGGGTCACCCCGGGCGTCGTTTCCACCTCCACCACGACCTGGTCCGCGTGGACCTGCCCGAGCCCGAGGAACTTCTGCTGCAGGAACGGGCCGAGCGCGGCGATGTTGTCGATGTACACCGCCTGACCGCCCGTTTTGGTGGCGAGCGAATCCAGGAACGTGTCGTTCCATTCGTCCCCGATTCCCATCGCGGTGATCTCAATACCCTCCTGGGCCGCTTCCTCGGCCAGTTGCAGGCAGGAGGCTTCATCGCCGTACGTGCGCCCGTCGGTCAGGAGGATCACATGGTCCACGGAATTCGGGTGCCGGACCTGGCGCAGCTGGTTTACGCCGGCCGAGAGGCCCTGGTAGATTTCCGTACCGCCGCTGGCCTGGATCAGGCTCAGCCGCTGCCGCGCTTCCGACACCGGCAGCGTCAATTCGGTCGAGAGCAGCACTTCCGCCCGGTCGCTGAAGGTGACGACGGCGATCTTATCCTGTGGGCGCAGCTGGGTGAGGATGCTTTCGGCGGAGACGCGGGCCGTATCCAGCCGTTCGCCGGCCATCGATGTCGACCGGTCGAAAACCAGGCTGAGGTTCAGCGGCGGCGGAACCTGTTCCCCCTCCTGCGAAGCCGGCTGGATGCTTGCCATGGCGTAAAGAACTTGAGGTTCATCCAACGCCCGCAGGACGGGTCGGCTCACATGGACTTCCATATAGAGCGGTTCCTGTCCCGAACTGGGAATGTTCATTTTTCCCCTATCATCTCCACGATGACAACCGAGATGTTATCCGGACCCCCCATGGTGTTCGCTTGGCGCGCCAGCGCGACCGCTGCATCCTGCGGAGAGGGGTAATTCTTCGAAATGCGCAGAATTTCAGAATCCGACAAAACACCCCACAATCCGTCGGAGCACAGCAGCAGGCGCGATCCGTGCTCCCACGGCACGCTCAGGAAATCCGTTTCAATCCCTTCGACCTGGCCGACCGCTTTGAGCAGGACGTTGCGCTGGGCGAACCGCCCGGCTTCCTCCGTCGAGATGTGGCCTTGATCGACGAGGCGCTGGACAAGCGAATGATCGTGGGTGATCTGGCGGATCTCCTTTCCCACGAAGTACGCCCGGCTGTCGCCGATATGGGTCAGGAACACCTGCTTGCTGAAGATCAGCGCCGCGGTGAGGGTGGTCCCGGAACCCGGGAGATTCAACATCACCGCCTGGTTGGCCGAACTCATCGCCGATTCCAGGACTTCCTGAATGGATTCGGAGTTCTCCGCCACGCCGCCCAGGAACTGGGTTCCGAATTTGGCGACCACTTCGCGCGCGAATGTTTGCGCGGCAAGCAGGCTCGCCTTTTCCCCGAGATCATGCCCGCCCATGCCGTCGGCCACGACGAACAATCCGTAATAGGGGGAGACCGCATCGCCCTGCTGCAGGGAGGTGATCGCCACCAGGCAATCCTCGTTGGATTGCCGAACCCGTCCGACGTCATAGGCGATGCCGGCCCGGAACAACGGGATGTCGTGCGGTAGTTCGGCGGGAGGCGCCGATTTGGTGCTGCGGCGTGAACGGATGCGGGTAATGGGAGCCAAGAGGAATCTCCTGTTCGCCTGCCTATAACGGCAGGGCGTATAGCTTGTGATCCGTGGATCCGAAGACGATCATTTCTTCGTTGGCGGTGATGCCGCCGGTGATCGGACCCCCGGTTTCGAATTTCCAGCGCATTTTTCCGGTAAGCAGTTCCAGGCAGTAAAGATTCTTGTCGACCGATCCGCAGAACACCAGGCCCTGGGCTATGAAGGGATTGCCGGTCACCTGGCCTTCGGTCTCGAAATGCCATCGCTCCTTGCTGGAGTTGGCGTCGACCCCGTAGATCCGCCCGTCGGCGGATCCGAAGATGACGATCCCCTGGGCGATGGCGGGCGAAGAAATTACGGCGTGGTTGGTGCGGAACCGCCAGACCGCCCATCCGGATTTGATATCCAGGGCATACAGCAGATTATCCACCGACCCGACATAGAGCATCCCGTTGGCTTCGCAGGCGGAAGAGGTCACGGGCCGCTTGGCATGGAACTTCCATTTTATTTCGCCCTTCAGGTCCACCGCGTAAATATCGCCGCTTTCGCATCCGAAATAGATCCGGTCCCCGCTCGGGAGCGGCGTGGAGCGCACCGGGCCGTCGACCTCCGCCTTCCACGCGCCCCGTCCGTAGAGGGCGTTGATCGCGTGCAGTTTGGCGTCGTCGGACCCGATGAAGACGTGCCCTTCGGCGAGGGCCGGCGAGGAACGCACCGGGCCTTCGGTGTAGTAGGTCCAGGCGAGCTTGCCGGTGGTGAGGCTGACGGCGTGCACCCGCTTATCCTCGGAACCGACGACGATCATGTCCTCCACGATCGCCGGCCTTCCCGTCAAGCCGCCTTCCGCGGCGTACTTCCACATGAATTCCCCGTTCGAGGGTTTGAGCGCGTACAGGTTGTTGTCGTAGGCTCCGGCCAGGACCATGCCTTTGGTGATCACCGGTGTTCCGCGGATTTCGTCCTCGCAGGTGAAAACCCATTTCGGTTTGATGCCGTTCTCCGTCCCCGGGGCAACGACCGCGGAAATCCCGGGCGCCGCCGCGGCCGCCTGGATCACGACCGGGTGCCTGCCTTCTTCGAATTGCGCGAGTACGGAGCCGAAGGTCTTCATGTCCGGGAAGCGCTGTGCGGGTTCGTAGGCCAGGGCTCGCATGATCGCCTGGTCCAATCCCTCCGGCACGGCCGGGTTGATCTGGCGGAGCGGGCGGTCATGCCAGGAGAAGGGCGGTTCGATGCGCGGATCCCGCCGGGAAAGCAGGTGGTGGAGGGTCGCCCCGAGTGCGTATACATCCGAAAGCGGGCCGGCTTCGCCGCGGTACTGCTCCGGCGGGGAATAGCCCTCCGTGCCGATCATCGTTCCCTTGCGGTCCGGCTCGAAGAGCTTGGCGATACCGAAGTCCACCAGGCGGATGTTTTCATGCTCGTCGGACATGATGTTCGACGGCTTGATGTCGCGGAAGATCACCGGCGGCTGGTGATTGTGCAGGTAGTGAATGACGCTGCACAGATCGGCGCCCCAGTGGGCGATCTGCATGACGGGCAGGAAATCGCTGCTTTCGGTGAGGATGGCTTCCAGGTCCTTGCCGTTGACGAATTCCATGCAAAGGAAGGACCGCTCGCCGATGGTGAAATAATCATAGATGCGGGGGATGGCGGGGTGGTTGAGCGTGGCGAGCAGATTAGCTTCGCGCTCGAAACTCTGAACCGCCGTGGCGCGGATGGCGGCGTCCTTGCTCGGATTGAGCATCTCCTTGACCGCCACCAGTCGGGTGACGCTCGGGAAGCGCATGTCGCGCGCCTGATACACCCAGCTCATGCCGCCGCTGCCGATGACCCGGATGACCAGATAGCGGTTTTCGAGGGTCGTCCCGACAACCAGGGAAGCGGTTCCTCCCGTGTGCTGACGCAGGGAGTTGGTCATGCGCTGAGTGTTCAGAGTCGTTCTCCCGGGGAAATGCCGATTATTTCATTGATTATATCAGGGTGCCGCCGACCCGCAACCGAAAGCATGCGGGGTATAATCTTCATCGAATTGTCCTATACTTTACACGGGAATCAAGTCGCGCGGGGGCGTAGATAAAATTTTTAATTGATTTTTTCCCCGGAGGAGCCCTGGAAACACGGGAATTCCCCGATTCCGGATGTGGGCGCGGATCCCCGGCATGGATCAAGGAGGCTCGTCGATGGAACGTGTAGTCGTCACCGGAATCGGAACGGTAAATCCCCTCGGGTTGGATCCGGAGACTACCTGGAAGCAGGCCCTGGCGGGAGTGTCCGCCACCGGCATCATTCAGCAATTCGATCCTTCCGCGCTGCCGGTCAAGATCGCCTGCGAAGTAAGGGGATTCGATCCGACCAATTGGATGGATTTCCGCGCCGCCCGGCGGATGGAACGCTTCCAGCAGTTCGCGGTTGCGGCCGCGCGCCAGGCGGTCGGTCAATCCGGCCTGGATGTGCGCGCCCATAGCGACCGTGTGGGCGTGGTGATTGCCACCACGATCGGGGGCATGATCACCATCCAGGAAGCCGCCCGCCAGCTTCTGACCCAGGGCCCGCGCAAGCTGAGCCCCTTCACCATCCCGATGCTTATGCCGAACGGTGCCGCAGGCCTGGTGGGGATTGAATTCGGCGCGCGCGGGCCGGCCTTTTCCGTGGCCTCCGCCTGCGCCTCCGGCGCGGACGGGGTGGGGTCCGCCTGGCGCCTGATTCGCTCCGGGGAAGTGGATGCGATGATCGCCGGGGCGACCGATGCCACGATCTGCGAACTGGGAATGGGGGCCTTCCTGCGCCTCGGCGCCATGTCCGGCGGCGAATCCCTCGAAGTCCCCAAGCCCTTCGATAAGAACCGCGACGGATTGGTGATGGGGGAAGGGGCGGCGGTCCTGATCCTGGAAAGCCTGGCTTTTGCGCGCAGGCGCGGCGCAAAAATTCTGGCCGAACTGGCCGGGTACGGCGCGACGTCCGACGCCTACCATATCACCGCACCCGCCGAGGACGGCTCCGGCAGCGCGCGCGCCATCGAGCTGGCGCTGGCATCCACCGGGCTGAGGCCGGAAGCCGTGGATTACATCAATGCCCACGGAACCGGGACGGTCCTGAACGATCTCGCGGAGACCAAGGCGATCAAGCGCGTGTTCGGGAAGCGGGCCTACGCGATCCCCGTTTCTTCCACCAAATCGATGACCGGCCACATGATGGGCACTACCGGGGCCCTTGAGGTCATCTTCTGCATGATGGCGATCCGCGACGGGAAAATTCCCCCGACCATCCATTATGCCGTTCCCGATCCGGCATGCGACCTGGATTACGTGCCGAATACCGCCCGGACCCAGCCGGTGCAGGTGGCGGTCAGCAACGCGTTTGGATTCGGCGGGCATAATGCCGTGCTTGTGATCCGCGCCTTCCATGAATGAGCAGGACGGTCTCCCCGGACTGTCCATGACGAAAGACCCGAAAGCCCAATCCCCGGCCGGGGAAAAGCATCCCGCGGCGGCCGCCGTGGAGCAGATCACCGGATTGGTATTCTCCAATCCGGGATTGGTCGTCCGCGCGTTGACCCATAGTTCCTACACCAATGAAACCCCCGGTGAAGGCGAAAATTACGAACGGCTGGAATTCCTCGGCGACGCCGTGCTGGATTACCTGGCCGCCTACTGGCTGTATCAGCATTTCCCCGAATTGCCGGAAGGCGACCTGACCCGGATGCGTTCGGCACTGGTGCGGACGGAAACCCTGGCGGCTTTCGCCCTGCAGACCGGTTTGAACAGGATCCTGCGGATCGGGAAGGGGGAACGGCTGTCCGGCGGCGGGGAGCGGGCGACGATCCTGTGCGGAGTCTTCGAGGCCCTGATCGGCGCGATCGCGCTCGATCGCGGCGTGGAGGCGGCTTATGGATTCCTCAGCCCGTTCTTCACCCGCGAATCCGAGGGCTTCTTCGAGCAGCTGGCCGGCAACGATTGCAAAAGCCTCTTTCAGGAAAAAGCCCAGGCCATGTTCGGGGTCACGCCGGGGTACCGGGTGGTGGAGATGAGCGGCCCCGATCACGACAAGCGCTATACGATCGAAGTCCTGGTGGGCGAGGATACGTACGGAGTCGGAACGGGCAACAGCAAACAGGCGGCGGCGCAGGATGCCGCGCGCCAGGCGCTGAAAAAAATCGGCGTCGAATGCTGAAAAAACCTTTTCACCGCAAAGCTTGACCCAACCGGGGCAGGCTTTGCGGTCTTTTTTTAGGGCGCCTGCAATTGCGAGTCATGAAAGTTGAAAATAATTCAGGATCGCCGGCGTGACGCCGGTCAGGTCTCCTTCGGCGGACCGAGGACCTATCGCCTAACCCCGACCGGGCCGAGGGGCACGAAGTATGCAAAGGAATTAATAAAAAATCTTAGCGTCCTTTGTGTCTTCGCGGTGAAAAGGTTTTAGCGGGCAATTGCGGGTCATGAAAGTTGAAAATAATTCAGGATCGCCGGCGTGACGCCGGTCAGGTCTTTAAGCGGCTCGAGGATCCGCTTTCGCGCCTCATGCGGGCCGAGCACCAGCGCGGGGACGGGATTCCGGGTGTGGCCCGGGTCGGAAAGATCCTCCATGTTCCCGTGGTCCGAGGTGATGAATACCGTCAATTCCGTCCCTTCCATCGCCGCGCTTATTCCGCCGATCGCGCGGTCCAGGATTTTCAGCAGCCGGACGGCGCCCTGCATCTCCCCGTAATGCCCCGCGTAATCCGGAAGCCAGTGATCGAACATTGTAAAGTCGGCCTCCAGCGCGAGTTCCGCCATGCGCCTGCCCGCGGCTTCCGCGGCCAGCACGGGCGTCCCCGGACGCTGCAGGCGGGAACGCCAGCCGCGGCCGGTGAAATCGGCGGAGACTGCCTGGCCGCGGTCGAGGTCGCTCTCGGTCGCCAGCGGGATCTCCGCCAGGGCAAAGGCCAGCGGGATGGCGGCGTGCAGGCGGCGGCCGCTGCGGATAGCCTCGAAATAGGATTCGGGGTAGGCGTTCAACAACCGGGCGCGGAGCCCGGATCGGGCCAGGCGTGAGAGCAGATTGTGTTCCTTTAAGATGGATCGGATGCGGGAATCCGGTTTGGGGCCGTAATGCCCGCCGATCGCCATCGGCACGTTCACGCCGGTCAGCAGCGCGGATTGTCCGGTCGCGGATTGGGGATCTCCGGCCACACCGAGGGTCGCGTCGATGGGACGGAATGAGGCGTGCGCGCCGTGGAACGGTTCGAGGGTTGCATCCAGCGGCCGGCCGTCCAGCAGGCGGCGCAGGTTCGGCATCTCCGCCGCCCGCAGCGGATTGACCCCCGAGTCGGGGGGACCCAGGCCGACCCCGTCCAGGAACAGGAATAACACCGGTCCGCGGGTCATCCGGGGTCAGGCGATTTCTTCATCGATGATTTTTAAGAAGGCATCCACCACGGCCGGGTCGAAATGCCTGCCGCTTTGATCGCGAAGATACTGCCGCACCTTTTCCTCCGGCCAGGCGGCGCAATACGGCCGTTCGGACCGGAGCGCATCCCAGACATCGATGACCGCGAACACCCGGGCCGGGAGCGGAATGTGATCCTTTTCCAATCCGCGCGGATACCCGCTGCCGTCCCATTTCTCGTGGTGGCAGTAGGGGATGTCGATGGCGGGCCGGAGGTAGGCGATCGGGTTCAGCATCTCATGGGCGAATACGGGATGCTGGCGCATGATGTCCATCTCCTCGGCCGTCAGCGGATCGGGTTTGAGCAGGATCGTATCGGAGATGGCCATCTTCCCGATATCGTGCAGGAGCGCTCCGCGCCGGACATGCACCAATTCGTCTTCCTTGATCCCCATCATCCGGGCGAGCCGGATGGCGATGTCGGTCACCCGCAGAGTATGCCCGAGGGTCTCGCGGTCGCGCAGTTCCAGCGCCCGGGACCAGCCTTCGATCGTGGCGTCGTACGCGGCGACCAGATCGGTGTTCGTTTTTTGCACATCCTCGAACATGGAGGCGTTGTCGATCGCAATGGCGGCCTGGGTGGCCATCGTCTCCAGGTACTCCATCCACTCCTCGTCGGCCTTGAATGCGCTGCGGTGGAACAGTTCCAGCACGCCCTTGATCCGGCCTTTGGCCAGAAGCGGGGTGACAAAATACGATGCAAACCGGTCTTCGCCGTCCCGCAAGAGCCGGGCATAGGCGTTTTCCGCCTCGCGCCACAGCGCGACGGATACCACCCGGTGTTCGAGGGCGGCGGTGCCCGCGTACCCCTGCCCAAGCTGAAGCGGCGTTTGCATGATGGCGGGAGATTGAATACCGCGTCCGGAGAGGTAGGTAAGCGATTGGGAGTGGACGTTGAGGAGCCGGATGGCGGCCGCATCCACGCCCAGCTGGGTGGTCACCTGGTCCAGTAGGACCGAAAGCGTCACCCGCAGGTCGATGCTGGCGCTGATGGCCATGTCGACGGCGCGCAGGGCCGAGAGGCGCCGCAAGCGTTGCTCGGTCTGATCATGCAGGGCCGCCCGCTGCAGTGCGTTGCCCGCCACCTCGCCGATCGATTCCAGCAACCGCAGCTCATCCGGGGTGATCTCGCCGGCGGGATTGCCCGGCTTCCGTCCGGCCCACAGCGCTCCAATTGTTGCGCCGCGCGACGCCATCGGCGCGCAGGCGAGGGTTTGCATCCCGTACAAGTCTTTGGCATCGGCGCCCGGCGCACTCCCGGCCAGGGCATGCCCCTGGATCGATTTTCCAGTGGTAATGGCCTCCGAAATCATGCTCCCCTTGGCGGGGATGAGCGATCCAGGCGGCACGATATCGGGACCGGCGGAATGCTCGATGGTGTAATTTTCGCCGGAGGAATCCGCCATCAGCAGGGCGATGGCTTCACATTTCAGGATTTGGGCCGTCTGCCGGACGATGATGGCGGGGATTTCCGCGCGACTGGGAGCCAACCGCAGTTCCCGGTTCAGCCCCGCGATGGATTCCAGTTCGAACGTGTGCTGGCGCACCT
>CAZYSF010000518.1:0-2299 GCA_964649635.1 uncultured Anaerolineales bacterium
CGTACCGCGACCGGTTCTACCGGGAGATATTCAACCAGGTATACGCCTCGATGACGGCCGGTGGACCGGCGGCGGGCGATAATTTCTGGTCCTGGGCGGGCGAGGCCCGGCCGGGCTACGAATGGATCGGCGATCCGCCCCATGAAACTCCCGGCTGGTATTCGGTATACGACATCGACGAGACCACGCTGGCGGTTATTTCCGCCCACGTGCAGCAGGTCCGGAATTTATGATTCCCCTGCCACCTGAGAAGTTGCTGTGAGAGTATCCAATGCGGAACGGCTTGTGGATATAATCTTTTCAAATCCGGGTAAGAATGGTGTCCGGGAAGAACAGGCGCGAATATTGGTATCTCCCTCCGGAACAGCATCCATTCTGCCGGAAGGTATTTAGAGCGGCGGGAAAAGAGGCGGATCTCTTTCCGGCCGCTCTTGTTTTTGTGTGAATCGCTCGAGTAAACGAACGCCGCCGCGGGAGCGGAACCGCTGTTCGAAAACTGCGGAGACCTCCCGGCCGGCGAATACGCAGACGCCGGCATTCAGGCGCTTTCCGGAGGCGAATATGAAGCAACCACGCTCCTTGCGGTCCATGTTTTTATTCCCGGTCATCAGTCTGATCCTCGCCGGTTGCAGCCGGGGCTCGCCCGGCAATCAGGCCACCCCGACGCCGCTTCCAACTCCCGTCCGAACGACCTACATCGTGCAACGCGGTGACATCGTCATCAACGCCAGGCTTTCGGGCCAGGTGGAACCGGTGGCGATCAGCAGCGTGGCCTTCGCCATGGAAGGGCATGTGGCCCACGTTTACGTCCAGCCGAACGAACTGGTGACCAAGGGGCAGCTGCTGGCGGACTTGACCGAGCTGCAGGACCTTGAAAAGCGCGCGGTGGAAATCCGCCGGGCGGTGCGCAAAGCGGAGATCCAGCTTGAGATCGAAAAGCAACTGCTGGCCAAGTACAAGGCGGAAGGGAAACCCGCCTACGATATCCGCATACAGGAATTCCAGGTGGAACTGGCCGAGATCGCGCTCGCGGAAACGCTCAGCCAGTACGGCTTGGACGACGCCGGCAACTCGCTGGATGCCATTGATGCCCAGTTGGATCTGGCGCGGGTATACGCGCCGGTCGACGGATTGATCGTAACGGTCACCGCGCCGGGGCGGGTCGTCACCACCGGCACGACCGTGTTCGTGATCGGCGATCCCATGCAGTTGGAAGTGGTCGCCGTGCCGGACCGGTCCCGGGCCACCGACCAGTTCAAGCAGATGTTCGAGGGGATGCCGGCCCGCGTGACGCTGGATGCCAAACCGGAAATCCAATTGACCGGCGCGGTGAGCGAATTGCCCTCGCCCTATGGAACCGGCCCCAGCAACGACGCCATCGTGCGGATCGTCCTCGATCAACCGCCGTCGCTCGAGACGTACCAATCCGGCGACAAGGTGACCGTGATGATCGAGCTGGCCAATAAAAAAGGCGTGCTGTGGCTGCCGCCCGCGGCGGTTCACCAGGTGGGCGGCCGGACGTTCGTCATTGCCGACAGCGGCAACGGACCGCAGCGGATCGAGATCGAGATCGGGGTTCAAACCCAGGACAAGGTGGAAATCCTTTCCGGCTTGAAGGAAGGGCAGGTGGTCATCGGGCTGTGAACATCCTCCACCGCCTTCTCGCCTTCGCCCGCCAGGGCTGGACCACGACGGGCTTCGCGCTCAAACGTCTGCTGACCCAGCGCCTGCTCGGCGCGGCCGCGCTGGTCGGGCTGGTGATCGCGTCCAGCTTCATCTTCAGCGTGCCGCTTTATGCCGACGCAATCTACTTCCGTCTGTTCCGGGAGGAATTGTTTTCCGGGAACCTCGAACAATTGAAAACCCTGCCCGTCGATTACGCGCCTCTGGCGTTCACGTATGAACAGAAGGGGATCGGAAGGGGCAATCCGCAGTGGGAGGACGCGGGTAAAGTCGATGACTACCTCACCAGCGACGCTATCCGGCTTACCGGATTGCCGCTGATGAAGGAGTTCAGGCGCTTCCATACGGATTTCCTGTACCTCTATCCGCCGCAGGATCCCGATAATCCGGACGACGGATATTTTCTCGGGACCGTGCGGATCGCCTTCATCACGCCGCTCGAGGACGCGGTGGAGATCCTGCACGGAGCCGCGCCCGCTCCCTCCACCCTGCTCGGCGAGGGCACGGTCGAGCTGCTGGTCAGCGAGACGTTTGCGCTGGAGGCCGGTGTGCAGGTCGGGGATCAGAATTTCCTGCGGCGCGACAACATCGAGATCCCGGTGACGATCGTCGGCCT
>CAZYSF010000519.1:0-2977 GCA_964649635.1 uncultured Anaerolineales bacterium
GGACCCGGATTCTCGACCGCCCAAAGAGTCACCGGCAACCAAAGCGCTGAAAAAACAAGTATCCCCAAATAAATAAAATTGAAGATCCGCGCATCGCAGCATCCGAAGATTTTGGTCTTTTCGGGATCGATCCGGAAGAAGATAAAGTAAGTGAAGGCGAAGTAACCGGCCGCGGCCAGGAGCATCCCCGCCGTATAGTACGGCCGGATTGAAATCGGCACGCCGCCCCATAAGGCATCCACTGCGTCGGGACGGCCAAGCCCCCAAATGTAACTCCCGATCACCGCCGAACCGCCGAGGAGATTGATCGCCAACAGAAGCCATAGATATTTTTTCATGTTATTTGCCTTGTAGGGTGGGTTGAAAGCGGAGAATATTATCTTAATTGCATCATCTCTCCGCTTTCAACCCACCCTACCGACTCGTCGCCACCACCACCGCCAGCGCGTGGCCGCCGGAATGCGAAAGGCTGAGCGCCCATTCGGTCAGCCCCAGCCGGTCGGCCTCCGCGCGCGCGCGGCCGTGCAGGTGCAGGCCCGGCTCGCCCGAAGGGCCCGTCAGCACTTCGATGTCGGTCCAGGGAATTTCGGTCATCAGCCCCGTCCCGAGCGCTTTGGAGGCGGCTTCCTTGGCCGCGAACCGCGCCGCCAGCGAGGAGATCCGCTCGCCGTATGCGGCCAGCTCCTCGACGGTGAAGATCTTCTCCAGGAAGCGCTCCCCCCAGCGGTTGACCGCTCCCTCGATGCGTTCGATTTCGATCAGGTCGGTTCCCACGCGCAGCATCGCCGTCATCCTTCCTCGGGCGGGCCGGCGACGGCCAGCGCCATTTTGTCGGCATTCAGGTAATGCCGAGCCGCCTCCATGATCTGGTCGGCGGTGACCGCCCGGACCAGGCCCGGGTAGCGTTGGTAATAATCCAGCCCGAGGTTGAACAGCTCGAGGTTCATGAGCGTGCCCGCCACGCCCTCGTTGGATTCGAGCTGGAGCGGCATGCGCCCGACGATGCTGGCTTGGGTGTCGGTTAGTTCGCTGCGCGTCACTTTCGATTGCGTGAAGCGGGCGATCTCGCGCCGGATAAGTTCAACCGCCCGCGGCACATTGCGCGGGTTCACTCCGGCCAGCACCATCCACGGGCCGGGACCCAGCCCTCCGCTGATGGTGCTCATCGAATAATAGGCCAGGCCTTCCGCTTCCCGGACGGCGTCGCCGATCCGGCCGTACATCCCGAACACGCCCAGGATGTTGTTGCCGAGCAGCGCCGGCAGGAAATCCGGCGCATAGCGCGCCGGGCCGGGCGCTCCGAATACCAGGTCCGCCTGGCTCTTGCCGGGCAAGGGTACCCGCCGCTCGGTCGGGCCCGCAAGGCGCGGCGCGGCCGGGAGCGGCGGCCGGTCCGCCTGCTGCGGATTGCGCCAGTCGCCGAAGAAATGCTCGATCCAATGAATCGCCTTGCCGCTGTGCACGCCGCCGGCGACGGTCAGGATCATCCGCTTCGGGCCATACCGGCGGGCATGGAATTTCCCGGCCGCATCGCGGGTGACCGCCCGGATCGTTTGGGAGGTGCCTTCTTCATCGTGGGCGTACGGATGCCCGGCGTACGCCAGTTCCGCAAACGCCAGGTGTGCGCGCGCGCCGGTATCCTGTTCGCGAATGGTCAGATGGGTGAGGTATTCCCCGCGCAGGCGCTCGAACTGGTCGCCCGGGAAGGTCGGCCGGCGCAGGGCGTCCGCCGCCAGCTCGAGCACCATCGGCAGATCCTCCGCCAGGCAGCGGGAATAGAACGAGGTGGTGTGCATCCCCGATCCGAAGGAGAGCGTTGCCCCGGCGGATTCTAGAACATCGTAAATCTGGTGGAACGAGCGTTTTTCGGATCCGCGCAACAGGCAGCCGGAGGTCAGCGCCGCAAGCCCCGCCAATTCGTCGGGCTCATCCAATCCTCCGGCCCAGATGGTCCCGAGTACCACCACCGACGGGCTGAGAAAATTCTCGCGCGCGAGCACCGTCACCCCGTTGGCGAGCTCCCGCCGCGTGATGGTTTCCGGGCCGGGGATCGCGCTCAGGTCCGGCGTCTGCGGGCGGGAGCGCGAAACGGCGCGGCGGATTACGCGGCGTGCCGGTTTCGTTTTCCGGCGGATGACCGTTTTCGGCTTTCGGGTCTTGGATGGCATGTCGGTCCGCCGCATCAGCGGCCCCCTTCCGGAACCGCAGCGGGTTCCACGCCCGTCGGCAGGTAGAAGCCAACCGTACGGTTGCGTTTGGCCAGCACCTTGTGCGCCACGCGCTGCACGTCGTCGGTCGTCACCGCGGCCAATGAGGAAAGATAGTTGTCGAACCAGTCGATCGAGGCGAACATCTCGGCGTACCCCATCCAGAACGCCTGGTTGGTCACCGTCTCGCTTCCGTAGGCGAAGATCGCGCGCGCCTGCTTCATGGCGCGGTCCATTTCCTCGCGGCGGATCGATTCATCCGCCACCCGCCGCAGTTCCGCATCCAGCGCCGCCAGCACCTGCTCCGGCGTTTTTCCGTTGCGGACCGTCGCGGTGATCGAATAGAGGTAGGGGTCCATCGTCGCCGCCAGACCGCCGCTAATCCCGGCCGCCAGTTCGGTTTCCACCAGCGCCCGGTAGAGGCGCGAAGTCTTGTTGGAAATGCCGCCGCTAAACATGTTGAAGTTGCTCGGGCCGGCCAGCACGCTGTCGAGCACGATCATCGGGAAGAAATCCGGATCGGTCGCGGAGGGCGCGTGATAGGCCACTTCGACATAGGCGGTCTCGCCGGGACCTTCGACCGTCACGCGGCGTTCGCCTTTTTGCGCCGGTTCGGCGCGCGTGTGATGCGGCGGCGGAGGGCCGGCGGGGATGGCGCCGTAGAGCTGGCGGATGCGGTCGAGCATCTCGCGCGCGGAGAAATCCCCCGCCACCGCCACCAGCGCGTTGTTGGGGACGTAGAAGGTCCGGTAATGACCGTAAAGGTCGTC
>CAZYSF010000520.1:0-7329 GCA_964649635.1 uncultured Anaerolineales bacterium
GGAAATAGCCGTTCAATCCGCTGTGGGCGCCAAGCCTTCCTCCCAATCCGCGGATCGGCCCCCAGCCTCTTTTAATGATGCGATCATGCAATCCATGCTGGACGCGCTGCTGGCTGAAAAATCCAATATGGAGAGCGGCCAGGTGTACCCTTCCTGTGAGCGGCTGGCGGACGGTTTTTCGCGCAGTCTGGAGGATGGAGATTTCACCCATTTCCAGGGCGCGATGACTGAAATCCTCCAGGGCGTGGAAACGATGCGCGATGGCAATGCCCACATCTGGCAGTCCGTGGTCACCGTTCTGCGGCAGGCGGCTCACGCGATGATGGAAGACGGCCGTGATCCAATCCGAAGCCGGCGGGCGGAGGACCTGTTGCACCAGGCGCGGACGCTGCTCAGCGAAAGCGCCGACCGGCGGTATACGCGGTTGCAGGTGAGCTGGACCGGTTTCGACGATAACATGAGCAACCTGACCGCGAGGCTGATATCCTCGTCGGATGCGGATCAGGTGTACGCCGCGCTCCGGGAGGATTTGCCGCAGGTGGGTTTGCGGACGTGCCATGTGGTCTTTTTTGAGAAGCGGGACGAGGATCCGGTGGCGGTGAGTCTCCTGCATCCGCTGGAAAAGGATGCGCCGATCCTGCGATTCGAAACCCGCCAATTTCCTCCGCCCGGATTGTATCCGGAGGACGAACCCTACTGCCTGGTGCTGCTGCCGATGTTCTTCCAGGAAGAGCGCATGGGATACGTGGCGTTCGACGAGGGGAATCTGGATCCGCTGGCGACACTGGTGCGGCAGCTCTCCTTCTCCTTCAAGAACGTGGAATTGCACGCCAAAGTGCTGGAGTTGTCGCTGACGGACGGGTTGACGGGGGTTCACAACCGGCGGTATTTCGAGATCATGCTGCAAAAGGAAACGGAGCGAAGCCAGCGCTACAATCGTAATTTAACGGTGATCATGATCGACATCGACCATTTCAAGAATTACAACGACTCGTTCGGGCATCCGGCGGGGGATGAGGCGTTGCGGGAGCTGGCGCAGAATATTACCCAGGGCGGGCGGCGCGGACTGGACGTGATCTCGCGGTATGGGGGGGAGGAGTTTGCGTTGATCCTGCCGGAAACGGATTTGAATGGCGCGCGGGTGGTGGGGGAGAATATGCGCCGGAATATCGCGGAAAGCCGGAAATTCCTCCAACCGATGACGGTAAGCCTGGGGATCGCATCCATGCAAGGGGAGCAGAAATCCCCCCGGACGCTGGTGGACCGGGCCGACCGGGCGTTGTACCAGGCAAAATGTCAGGGCCGCAACCGGGTGGTGGTGTTTGAAGAGTGGATGCTGCAATCCGCCCACTCAAACGGATCGGATTAAATATATAATCCCTTGACGGAGCTAGCCCGACGAATCGGCGTTTTAATACGCGATTAACCCGGAAGGATGCTTCCCGCAAACAGTGGAAACCTCAAAGCGACTGACCATCGGCGTTCTTTTCGGATTTCACATCTATGAAGGCTCCCGCCCCGCGCCTTTTTCCTTTCCGGTCATCCGCGGGCTGCAGGCCGCGGCGCGCGATAAGGACGTCAACCTGCTGCTTGCCTGCGGAGTGGCGCGCCGGAAAGGCCTGAGCGAGCAAAGGCCGGCGTGGCCGGAACTCGACGAGGAGGCGGATTTTCTTCCGGTCGGCCCCTGGAACACCGACGGATTGATCTTTACCCTTCCCCTGTTGACGGAAGGGAGGATTCAATACGCCCGCCGGATGGTTGAGAAAGAATTTCCATTGCTGTTTATCGGGGGACATTCGGATCAACCGGTCATCCGGGTGGACAATGAAGGCGGCATCCGGCAGGTTATGGAGCACCTGGTCGGGCACGGCCATCGATCGATCGCCTTCATCGCCGGATACGAACAGGATCCGGGGGACAGCCGTATCCGGTTGGATGCCTACCGGCGCGGGGTTAAGGAATTCGGCCTGGAAACCGATCCGCGGCTGCTGGAATACGGACAGCACTGGGATGTCGGCGGGTATAACGCGATGGTCCGGATGAGGCAATCAGGTGTGAAATTCACGGCAGTGATCTGCAGCAACGATCATTCGGCCATGGGGGTGATGAGAGCCCTGCGGGAGGCGGGAATTCAAATTCCCCGGGATGTGGCGGTCACCGGTTTTGACGACGTCCTGGAAAGCCTGGCGCAGGTTCCGCCGCTGACCAGCGTCCATTTTCCCCTGTTCGAAACGGGGTACCGGGCCATGCTGCTCTTAATAAAGAGGATCGAACAAGGTGCCGGGAACGTGCCGGAAATCTCCCTCGTTTCCGCCCGCCTGGTGACGCGGCAATCCTGCGGCTGCCTGCCGGAAATGGTCGCCCAGTCCGCCGGCAGCGCCGATTCTCCCATTCCCAGTGCGGATCCAACTTCGCAGCAGTTTAAAGACGATTTAACGCAACGGATGTTGGAAGCGCTGCTGGCGGAATATCCACAATCCCACGGATTGGATTTCCTTTCTTTTTGCGAACGGTTGGCGGAGACGTTTATCCGCAGTCTGGAGGATGGGGACCTCGTCCATTTTCAATCCGCGCTGACGGAAATCCTGCAGCGCGTGGAAATGATGGACGATGACAGCGCCCATCTCTGGCAATCCGCCGTCACGGTGCTGCGCCAGGCGGCCAGCGGATTGTTGCCGCAAGGCTGGGAATCGCCCCGCGGTGAATTCGTGGAGGATCTCCTGCATCAGGCCCGGGCCCTGCTCAGCGAAAGCACCGACCGGCGGTGCAGCCGGTTGCAGGTGAGCCGGACCGAATATGATGAGAAAATTGGCCTCCTGACGGCGCGGCTGATTTCCTCGTCGGACGAGGAGCAGGTGTATGCCACGCTGCGGGAGGATTTACCGAAGGTGGGCGTGCGGACGTGCCATGTTATATTTTTCGAAAAGCAGGGCGAGGATCCGGTGGCGGGAAGTCTCCTGCATCCGCTCGCGAAGGACGCCCCGGTCCTGCGGTTTGGCACCCGTCAATTTCCCCCGCCGGGATTATTTCCGGAGGATGCACCCTACAGCCTGGTTCTGTTGCCGCTGTTCTTCCAGGAAGAAAAGATGGGATATGCGGCGTTCGACGGGGAAAGTCTGGATCCGCTGGCGACCCTTGTCCGCCAGCTGGCGTCCTCGATCAAGAACGTTCAGCTTCACGCCAAAGTCCTCGAATTGTCCCTGACAGACGGATTGACCGGGGTCCACAACCGGCGCTATTTTGAGATACTGCTGCCGAAAGAAGCGGATCGCAGCCGGCGCTACCGGCGTGACCTGTCGGTGATCATGATCGACATTGACCATTTCAAGAATTACAACGACTCCTTCGGGCATCCGGCGGGGGATGAAGCGCTGCGGGAGATTGCCCAGACCATCGGGCGGGGAGTTCGGCGCGACTTGGATGTGGTGACCCGCTATGGGGGTGAGGAGTTCGCGGTAATTCTCCCGGAGACGTCCGTGGAGGGGGCGAGGGTGGTGGCGGAGAATATCCGCGGGCTTGTGGAAATGAATAAGGGATTCCAGTTGCCGCTGACGGTCAGCCTCGGAATTTCATCCTTCGGAAGCGATCTCTCCTCCTCCCCGATGCTTATCGACCGGGCGGACCGGGCGCTCTATCAAGCCAAAAACCAGGGACGGAATCAGGCGGTCGTGTTCGAGGAGTGGATGCGCGAGGCGGCCCACACTTCCGAGAGGGCGGGAAGCGCGGAAGCGTGACCCGCGGCCGCTTCCGGATATGGCCGGTCCGCGGATCCAAGCCCTGGGTGCTCATAAAAAAACCGCCGCATGAAAGCGGCGGTTTTGTATTCTCTTTTCCGGGCCTGTCAGGCGTTTTCCAGATAGCGTTCGATTTCCCAATCCGTGACGTGAATCCGGTAATCGTCCCATTCGGCGGTCTTGGCCCGCACAAAGGCCTCGTACAGATTGAGGCCGAGGGCATCCTTGAGGACGTCGTCTCCCGCCAGCGCCTCCAGCGCTTCCGCCAGCGATCCGGGCAGGATCGGGATTCCCCGCGCGGCGACTTCCTCGGGCGTCAGGTGGTAGACGTCGACGTTGTTAACGTGCGCCGGCGGTTTCAGCTTCTTTGCCACGCCGTCCAGCCCGGCCGCCAGCATCGCGCTGAAGGCGAGGTACGGGTTGCAGGAAGGATCCGGGTAGCGCAGCTCGATCCGTGTGGCTTTGTCGTTCCCCGGCGTATAGCGCGGGATGCGGATGAGGGCCGAGCGGTTGACCTGCGCCCAGCAGACGAATACCGGCGCCTCGTAACCCGGGACAATCCGCTTGTAGGAGTTGACGCTCGGGGCGACGATCGCGCACAGCCCCCGTGCGTGCTCGATCAGCCCGGCCATGAAGGCATAAGCCATCGGGCTGAGGTGGAATTCGTCCTGGGCGTCGAAGAAGAGGTTCGTCCCGCCGCCGCGGTCGAAGATGCTGATGTGGGTATGCATGCCCGAGCCGTTGATACCGAAAACCGGCTTGGGCATGAAGGTGGCCGTCAGGTCGTGCATGTTGGCGATCGCCTTGGCGGCGTATTTCAGCGTGACCACGTTGTCGGCCGTGACGAGCGCGTCGGCGTATTTGAAGTCGATCTCGTGTTGCCCGAGCGCCACCTCGTGATGGCCCATTTCCACTTCCAATCCCATCGATTGACACGCCACCATGATCTGGCTCCGCACCCGCTGGGCTTCGTCGCGGGCCGAGAAATCGAAGTAGGAGCCGCTGTCGTGCGGCACGGGGTGGATCGTCGCGCCGTCGCGGCGGAACAGGAAGAACTCCGGTTCCGGGCCGATGTTGAACAACCAGCCCTTTTCGCGGGCTGCCGCCAGACCCCGTTTCAGCGCCCCGCGCGGATCGCCCGGGAAGGGGGTGCCGTCGGAGGCGTGGATGTCGCACAGGATCCGCGCCCGCCGGCGCTCGGGTTCGCTCCAGGGCAGCACCTGGTAGGTGTCCGGATCGAGGCGCAGCATCATGTCGGATTCCTGGATCCGCGCGAAGCCCTCCACCGACGAACCGTCGAACCAGACTCCCTGGCTCAGGGCTTCGCTCAACCGCCCGGCGGGCATGTCCGTGCTCTTCACCGTTCCGGTCACGTCGGTGAACTGCAGGCAGATGAACTTGACGCCGTCCGCTTGGATTCTCTTAATCAGGTCTTGGGTCATGTGCGTCTCCGATCCGATTCCGCCCCCGGAAAAGCGTTCCGCCGGAAGCGGGGTGGCATGGGAGCGATTATCACCGCGGGAGAAAGGAGTGTCAACCCCGGTTACGGCGGGGTCTTCGTTATGGCGGCATCATCCTTTCGCGGGATGGCCTCACTTTCTCCCGCGGGTTGGGTCTGAAAATCCCGGGTGCCTATTCCGGATGGAAAAGGGCGACCATCGTTTCCAGTCCGTCGATCAATCGCGGGCCCGGGCGAAGCACCAGGTCGCTGTCGATCGGGAACACTTTTCCGGTCTTGACGGCGGCGAGGTTTCCCCAACCCGGCCGCCCGGCGACGGCTTCCGGCGTCGCGCCGAAGGCCGTATCCCCGAGCAGGATGATGTCCGGATCCTGGCGGAAGATTTCCTCGGCGGATATCTGCGCCCAGCCGGAGGATAGCGACGCGCCGAGGTTCCGGCCGCCGGCCAGCGTAATCAGCATATCGATGAACGTGCCGGGGCCGGCGGTGTAGGGCCGCGCCGGATCGGTGGCATCCAGCTCGAAGAATACCAGCGGCTTTTCCGCCGCGCCGGCAACCCGTCCGGCGACCGCGTCGAACCGCGTTCGAAGCGACGCGGTCAGATCTTCCCCGCCGGCGCTGCGCCCGGTAAGCTCCCCGATTGCGCGGATATTCGCATACAACCCCTCCGGCAGCGACGCGGGATTGGCGACGTAGAAGACCGTCAATCCGAGCGCGCGCATTGCCTGCACCTGCTCGGCGGAAATGATCTCCGCCGCGAGCACCAGGTCCGGTTCGAGCGCCTTGATCGATTCCACATCGAGGGTGCCGTACCCGGCGGATATGGTCGCGAGCGATTTCGCCGCCTCAGGGTATGTGGAGGATTGATCGGCGCCGACGACCAGATCTTGCGCCCCGATGGCGAATAGGATTTCCGTATTCGAAGGGCCCAGCGCGACGATCCGGGCGGCCGGACCGGCAAGCGTCACTTCCGTCCCCAATCCGTCGGTCAGCCGGACCGGTTGTAGTTCGGTGACCGTCGCGGTCCGGGAAGGTTGTGCGGCGGTCGGTGGGAAGGTGGACGATGGCGCGGCCGCCGGGGAGCATGCGGCAAGGGCGGCGGCAAGGATAATCCCGAAAAGAATGTGGATGCGATTTTTCATATTTCTCCTCTGATTCATTTCTCAAGTCATTCGTTGCTTTCCCTCACCCCCAATCCCTCTCCCGGCTTATGCCGGGTAAGGGGAGCCGGCGCAACTCCGGCAGGGTGAGGGAGAGGGATGGGAAGCCGTGCAACACTGGCTCCTTGAGATAAAACAAAACCCCTGTTCTTTTGAACAGGGGTGCGGATGGGCCTACGTGAATCCCGTAAACATGTCCGCACCTCCTTCCAGCGAGGCTGGTGTGAACGCAGTGCGGCGGGCGACCTGGCTTACCGCGTCGGGCGCGGATTACAGTTGCGTGACAGCTCCGGACTCTCACCGGCTTCGCCTTTAAGCCCTCCCATCCGGGGGAGCAGGCACCGACACTGCTGATATTCAATTGGTCGTGATTATAATCGAGGGTGATGAACAGTCAAGCGGATGCGAAGCGGTTGACGATCCTCGGCGGCGGGCTGGCCGGAAGCGAGGCGGCCTGGCAGGCGGCCGAACGCGGAATCCATGTGGTGCTGGTCGAGATGCGCCCGGAAAAATCGACCGGCGCGCACTGCGGCGGGGACCTGGCGGAGCTGGTCTGTTCCAATTCGCTCGGCTCGAATCTGCCGGACCGGGCCGGTGGTTTGTTGAAACGCGAATTGGAGCGGATGGGCTCGCTCCTCCTGGCGTGCGCGCGCGAATGCGCCGTCCCGGCCGGTTCGGCGCTGGCTGTCGACCGGGAAGCGTTCGCCCGCCGCGTCACGGAAAAAATCCTTGCCCACCCGCGGATCGAGGTGGCCCGCCGGGAAGCTGTCGCGCTGCCGGAGGGCTCCGCGGTCGTCGCGACCGGCCCGCTGACCTCGCCCGCGTTTTCCGCCGCGTTGCGCGCCCTGACCGGGATCGGTCACCTGTACTTCTTCGATGCGATCGCCCCGATTGTCGCCGCGGAATCCATCGATCGGAAGGCGGCGTTCTCCGATGCGCGCAACAACCTGCCCGGGGACTACCTGAACTGCCCGTT
>CAZYSF010000521.1:0-2619 GCA_964649635.1 uncultured Anaerolineales bacterium
GGCCGATATCGCCGCCGCGTACCCCGACCAATGGCAAAAGCTTCAGCACAACGAGGATTTTCCCCGCGGCGGCGGGGAATCATTTGCTGCATTCCAGGCCCGGGTATTGGGTTGGTTGGAAAGCGCAGCGGAAATGCACTCCGGAGGGAAGATCTGCGTAGTCACCCACGGCGGATGGATCCGCGCCGCCTTGCTGCATGCCCTCGGGTTGACCTGGGGCGAACGGGACCGGATCCCGGCGATCGGCAATGGATCCATCACCATCCTGGAGGGCGCCGCGGGCCGGTGGACGGTCGCGCGCATGAACAACACGCCGCGCATCCAAACCGCCGGCGGTGAGGAGGAACACTTGGAGGAGAATGAAGGTTAGGCGGCAGAGATTCCACAAAGCTCGTACCTATTAATAAAGGCCGGGAAAGAGTCGAAGGGCGTATCCTTCGTGATCAGGTACCTTTGAGCACCCTTAGGGTGGGGGTACCTTGCGGTACCCTTAGGGTGGGGGACCTTGCGACACCCTTTCGTGATCTTCAGATTCTCTTCGCGTCCTTCGTGGATTTCTTTGCTTTTTCCGGGGATTACAATTATAAATACCTACCACACGGCACACATCCAGACCCAGGAGCCCGCCATGACCAATTTCATCCGCTGCCGCCGAATGATCCCAGGCTTCATCTTCCTCATGATCCTGGCATCTTCCTCGCTGGCCTGCAATACGTTCGATTTTCTCGTGGCCACGCCCACCGCCACCAGCACGCCAACCGCCACCCGGACACTCACCCCAACCCTGACCCCGACCGCCACCATCACCCCGACCCGGACGATCACGCCCACCGTCTCATACCTCGACTGGCCGGTTGAGTTCTCCGATACCTTCGACGACAAGTACGGCGGGTGGTACACCGGCACGGATTCGGATGAATATGCCACACTCAATGTCTCCATCACCGGCGGGAAATACAACTTCCGCATCACTGCCAGGAAGCCGGTTTTTACGCAGTTGAGTCCGGACCTGGAAAATCTCAAGGATTTTTTCCTCGCCGTGGATATTCAGAAGCTTTCCGGCGCGGTGACAGCTGATTTCGGACTGATCTTCCGCAACCGGGGTGACTTTTTCTATTTCAGCATCAACCCGGATACCAGGCGTTATGCCATATACGCGTTTGATAATGATGAATGGGACACCATCACCCAGCCGAAACGTTTCGCATCGATCGATGCCAATGGGGTCAACCGGCTGGCCGTTCTCGCGCAAGGCTCGACCTTCACCCTGTTTATCAACGACGAGGAAGTGGAGACCTTCGAGGATGACATGTCGGACAGAGGTACCGTCGGCTTGGGATTCGGACTCGCCAAAGGGGGGGATACGCTGAATCTCGCGATCGATAATTTTGCAGTCAGCACGCCCAAGTCCCGGTAAATTCCTCGAAATAGCGGCAACCGGGCGCAGTGCGGTTCAATCCGCAATATTTACGCGCGGTTTATTTAAGCCGGGTGCAATTCAATATATAAAGAAGCATGCAGAGACCGCTGAGTGGGATTTCCGATTAATCAGAATTGCCTTCATTGGGATTCATTCCAACCGGAGAAAATAGCCATGAAAAACGCCGCGCCTCGCACCCGCTCCCTCTTCCTCGCGCCCATGCTGTTGATACTATCCGCAGCCCTTTCCTCGTGCGGCGGACTGCTCTCGCAGGAACCCACCCCAACCTGGACGCCCGACTATACGCCCACGCCGACCGCCACCCAGACGCCGACCCCAACCCTGCCGTACACCGAATGGCCGGTGGCGGTGTCGGAATCCTTCCACGCGGAAAACGAAAACTGGCCGGTCGGGGAGATCAACAACGAATTTGCGAAAGGTACCGTGGCCGTCATCGGCGGGAAATATTATGTCAAGCTCACCGCCAAGAAGCCCGTGTACTGGTATAGCTTCCCGACGATGGAGAACCTCACGGATGTATACGCTACGCTGAGGGTGGACCAGCTCGCCGGATCCAAAACCGCCGAGTACGGGATCATCGTCCGCGCAAGCGACAACCTGCAATACCTGTTCAGCATCAGCACGCTCCAACAAGGTTATGAATTTGTGAAATTCTCGGGCGACGGCGAATCCGTCCTGACCCTCTGGACCCGCTCCTCCGGCATCCGGATCGGGGAGCCGAACCGGATCGGCGTGAAAGCCGAGGGATCGAACTTCACCTTCTATATCAACGGGGAACAGGTGGACGATGCCTGGGACTCCGAGGCGGCCGCCGGAACCGTCGGGATCGGGATCGTCCTCTATAAAGCCGGGGATTGGGTCGAAATGACCTTCGACGGCTTCGAAGTACGGGCCTCCCCGGCGAGGTAAACCCCGCGCGGGGTAATCCGATTTCATCCTGCAGACGGGACGCCCCATCGGTGCCGATCCGTACGGCCAACGCCTGAAAAGATCATTTTCCAAGCGATAAAAACTTCCCAGGAGAACTCATCCATGCTCCATGTCAAGCAGTCGATCCGGCTTCTCCCCCTCCTGGCGCTTGCCTCGGTCCTATCCGGCGCATCGCTCGCCTGCACCGCCAACATTCCAATCCTGGGCCGCACCACAACCCCCACCCCGACCATCACGCCGACCGTCAC
>CAZYSF010000522.1:0-1582 GCA_964649635.1 uncultured Anaerolineales bacterium
AAATAGGCTCCCTTTAGCCCGAATCATGAGTTTAAATGTAGCATGATCCACTTGCGTTTACCAGAGTCCCGGAATGCTATTGTCTTTTTGGCGTCCGGACGTTATGATTCCTGCGCGGTTTCATCCGGATGCACGGCCGGCAAAAAAAAGAGCCGGCGATGGATCCGCCGGCCCGGAAGAGCTCGGGGCATTACCCGGCTTTGACGGACGTTCGAAGGCACTTCGTGCATAGCACCTTGGTTTCCTTGCGCTTGCCGATCCAGACGGCAACCTTCTGAAGATTGGGGCGAAACGTCCGCTGGGTGGCGCGCTTGGAGAACGAGCGATTGTGTCCGAAGGCCAGTGCTTTGCCGCAGTTTTCACATTTTGCCATTTTCAGATTCCTTCCTGGGAATGCCTTGCCGGTGCAAACCGGCCAGCATCTTACCATAGGAAGGAACACCAGGCAAGATGCATTCGGGCCGACGCGAGGCGGACATGCGAGCCGATCCGGACAGGAAGGGGAAAGACCGTATGAAAAGGGAAGCGGAAATCACGCTCGGAAGCATCCGCATTTCTCTCCAGGCGGTCTCCGCGCTGGCCAGCCAGGCCGCCTTGAATTCCTACGGCGTGGTCGGGATGGCCGCCCGCGGGTGGTTCGAATCCTGGATGCATCCCACGGCCAAGGACCCGCGCCAGGGCGTGGAAGTCCACGTTCTCGAGGATAGTCTTAGCTTGGACGTCTATGTAATTCTGGAATACGGAACGCGGATCTCCACCGTGGCCGACAGCGTCGCCCATGCGGTACGCTACAGCGTGGAAAAAGCATTCCACCTTCCCGTGGAAGCCGTGAACGTCCACGTTCAGGGGCTGCGCGTGAGCAACCCGGATTGACCACACCCACCCTACCGGCAGGACGCCGCAGATGACGTCAACCTCCCCCAAACCGGATCTCTCACCGGCCGCCTACATCCCATCCACTCCCTGCATCGACGGGAAGCTGCTCAAAAAGCTCGTCAACGCCGGGCTGACCTGGCTTAACACCAACCAGCAAACCATTAATTCCCTCAATGTCTTTCCGGTCCCGGACGGCGACACAGGCACGAACATGTCGCTCACCATGCAGGCCGCCTGCCAGGAAGCCGCGCTGAACGATTCCGCCAGCGCCGGGCAGATTGCTCACAGTATTGCCCACGGCGCGTTGATGGGCGCCCGCGGCAATTCGGGCGTGATCTTTTCCCAGATCTGGCGCGGGATCGCCCGCAGTCTGGATGCCCGGACCGAGATGGATGCGGAGCTGTTCGCCCGCGCCTTGAAGGAAGCGCGCGAAACCGCGTACAAGGGCGTCGTCCGCCCGGTCGAGGGAACGATCCTCACCGTAGCCAGCGACATTGCCGTCGCGGCGGAGCAGGCCCACCGGGATGGGTGCCAGTTCCCGGAAATTATCGCCCGGGTGGTGGAAGCCGCCGACCAGTCGGTCCAGCGCACGCCGGACCTGCTGCCGGTGCTGCGTCAGGCCGGAGTGGTGGATGCGGGCGGCAAGGGGCTGTTCTTCTTCCTGGAAGGCATGCAGCGCTACTTCGAGGGGAAGCCGCTCGACAAG
>CAZYSF010000523.1:0-6662 GCA_964649635.1 uncultured Anaerolineales bacterium
ATCGCCGAAGCCCGGTACCTGATCGTCATCCGGAAAACCGCCGCCACGCCTCCGCAGTACCCGCGCCGGGCCGGGATGCCCTCGAAAAAACCCCTGGGTAATGGACTGCGATCTTCTGGAAAGAGGGACGGTTGTTTGGAAACGGACAATGAATAGAAGTTCACCCACCAAGGGATTCATCTTTTTCTTCGTGGCTTTGCGTCTTCGTGGTCATTAATTTTTCGGGAAGCAAAATGGTCTTCAGATCGAGGGCGATACCGTCTTGATCCGGTTTTAACGCAGAGACGTTATGGCGCAAAGCCGCCAAGAGAATAAATTCCCATCGTTTGAAAATCTATTTATTATTTTAATAATCTTGTAAATCCTGTCTATTCTTATCCCGCCTCCGGTGAATAAGGCTTCAAGGTGCCGCCTTCGACCCACCAGCTTTGCGCGCGGCGCCGGTAGGCAGCCGGCAGCATTTCCGGATCGCTGGCGGTGGTGAACACCTGGTCGGCACGGGCGAGATCGGCCAGCAGGTCTTCGCGCCGGCGGATATCCAGCTCGGAAAACACTTCGTCCAGCAGCAGGACCGGCCATTCGCCGCCGCGGGTGCGCAGCCATTCCACCTCCGCAAGTTTCAACGCGAGGATCGCCGTGCGCGCCTGCCCGCGCGATCCGTAAGTCGTCAGATCTATCCCGTTGGCCAAAAACCGGACTTCATCGCGGTGCGGACCGGCGATCGTGAGCCCGCGCCGGACGGCCTGATCGCGGGTGCTGCGCAAGTGATCGAGAAACAGGCCGCGCACCTGATCGGCCTTCCATTTTGTATGATCCACCACGGCATCGATCGGGAGTTCATGCTGCAAGTCGTCCGCATCCCCGGCCGGGCGCGACGGATCCCAGGCCGGGTGGTAGCGGATGTGGAGCGTTTCCAGGCCGTGGGTCAGGCGGCGGTGGAGCGGGGCGGCCAGGGTTTCGATCTCGGCCAGCGCGCGCGCCCGGCCCAGGAGCAGCGCCGAACCGGCCGCCGCGAGCGGCTCATCCCACACGTCCAGCTGACCGGGATCGCCGCCGCAATCCTGCAGCGAACGCAGCAGCGCGTTGCGCTGGGTCAGGGCGTGGTGATAATCCCACATCGCCGTCCGGTACGGCGGATCCGCCTGAGCCACCGCCTCATCAAGGTGGCGCCGGCGGTCGGAGGGCGCGCCCTCGACGACGCGCAACTCCTGCGGCAGAAAAAGCAGCGCGCGGAAAACGCCGGGCAGTTCCGAAGGCTTGCGCTTCACGCCATTGACCAGGACGTCTTTGCGGAAACGCTGTTCGCCCGCGGTAGTGCGTTCGTAAAACAAGCGCAGCTCGAGACGCAGCGGGCCGTTGCTGTCCTCCACCTCCGCCTCCAGCCGCGCAAACGGCTGTTCCTCGCGCAGCGCCAGGAAGTTGATCAGCTGGCGGTCGTTGTCCGCCAGCGGCGAGCGGGCGTGGGTGAACAGGTAGATCGCCTCGAGGAGCGAGGTCTTGCCCTGGGCGTTCGGGCCGGCCAGGAGGATCGCGCCACGCGGGAATTCGGTTTCGAGGCGGATGTAATTGCGGAAATTCGTGAGGGACAACCGTACGATGCGCATGGGTATCAGCCGGATTTTAGCACAGCCGCCGATATTAAAGCGGATTTTGCGCCTATTCCCAGCCCTCCCACGTCCTTTAATAACAGGCCCTTGACAACGCCCGGCGTCCTGCTATTATATCGGTAGTCGTTATAGCGTTAGTCGCTACATCGTCTTCCGGTACAACGATATCCGATACAAAGGATGGGAAAATGCCAAAATCCGATGAGATTCAAAAATACCTTCCCCTGACCGAATCCATGTTCTACGTCATGCTCTCCCTGGTGGATCCGCTCCACGGCTACGGCGTGATGCAGAAAGTGGAGACGATCAGCCGCGGGAGCGTGACCATCGGCCCGGGGACGCTGTACGGGATGTTCACCAGTTTTGAAGAAGAAGGCCTGATCACGATGGTCAAGGAGGAGGAACGCCGTAAAAGCTACCTCCTGACCGCCAAGGGCAAGCGCGTGCTGGCCAAGCAGATCGAGCGGCTGGAGATCATGACCAAATGCGCCGCTGAATTCAAGAATCGTTTATAAAAGGATGGCTAGGAGAGAAAAACAATGGAAACAGAAACGTGTTGGAAATTCCGTTGGTTTTGGGCCTGGCAGGACGACCGCGAGGAGGAGTGGCTGGGAAGCATGTCCCGCGCCGGCTGGCACCTTGATAAATTCGGATATCCCGGCGTTTATTTCTTCCGGAAAGGCGAACAGAAAAATTTTGCCTACCGCCTGGATTTTCAGACCTCACGCATGAAGGACCGGGACGCCTACCTGCAGCTGTTCCATGATGCCGGCTGGGAACACCTGGGGAATATGTCGGCCTGGGAATACTTCCGCAAGGAAGCAAAGCCCGGCGAGGAGCCCGAGATTTTCACCGATCCGGAATCGAAAATTTTAAAGTACCAGCGGGTCCTGCGGTTTTTGGTGATCTTCTTTCCAATTCTTTTCATCCTTTTCAGCACGAGCTGGAGGCATCTCCCGGAGAGAGGGCCGATGGGATCCGTGCTGCTGTTCATCACGATGGGTATCCTGCTGCTTTATGCCGCCGCAATCCTCGGGATCCTCCTGCGGATCGGGAAGTTGAAGCAGACCATTCGTAAATAATGACGCTGTCCTAACCTCCTCTCCCCGCCTCCGCCCAGTAAAATCACCTGGACTTCGGCACCCCTCTTCCCCCTCTGGGGAAGGGGGAAGAGGGGACGGGGGAGTGGGGGTTAGGACAGAAAGGTTAAGCGCGCGCCGGCTTTTTCCGGGACGCGCTTTTTTGTTTTTTCTCAAGACGCTGGAGGCGGTGTGTCACCGCCCGCTCCAGTTCCCGCCGGCGCCCGGCGGCCGGGATGCGTTCGGCGGCGGATAATGCGTCCGCGGCCCAACATGAGGCCTGCGCCAGGTCGCGCATCCGCCACTCGTAGAATTTGGCCAGTTCAATGCATGGGAGCGGGTCGTCGGGCGCGGTCTCGTGCCAGGCTTTCCATAATTCCGCCGCGCCCTCGTACCCGCCGCCGGATTTCATCAGGTTTGCCAATCCTTCCAGCGCGCGGACGCGGTCCATCCCCGCCAGGCCGGCCTCCAGCGCGGCGCGGAAACTCTGCTCGGCGAGCGGCACACGCCCCATGTTACGGTAAATGGATCCCATCGCCAATGCATCGAGCGGATCTTCGAACTCGTTTGGCGCGCGCCGGTACAAGTCGGCTACCTCCGCGGCCAGGGTGGCCATCGAGAGGATATCCTGGGCGTTATGGTAGAGCACGCCCGCCATCAGGTTCGGGTCGTTGGTCTGCAGATATTCGCGGTAGAGGTATGGTATCAGGCTGCCCGGAACATCCTCGGACGACCGGCGCACGTCCAGGAGGTCCGTCTCGAGGCATCGCAGCGCGCAGGATTCCAGCCGGCTCTTCCACAAGCGGCGGGCGTGGATCAGCAAATCGAACTGGGCGATTTCCGTCAGGGCATCGAGCCGCCGCAGACGAAGCGCGGCGCGCGCCTGCAGGATCGGCACATCGAAAGCGCGCCCGTTAAAGGTGACCAGCGCCTTGTGGGATTCCATTTCCGCGAGGCTTGCTTCGAGCATGGCGGCTTCGCCGGACGGGTCGGGGAGGAAATATTGGCGCAGCACAAAACCTTCCGCGGTGTAGTATCCCGTGCCGACCAGGAACGCCAGCGTTCCGGCGCCCCCCGCCAGCCCGGTGGTTTCCGTATCCATGAAGATCATATCCGCGGGCAACGTATCCGGGGGGACATCGGGGAAACTTGGGAGCGGGGTTGTTTCCAATAATTTTGCGAGCGGCTTTCCACCGTGCCGCCAATCCGCGGCGTAGTGGTATTCGGCCAGCATAAAAGCGCCGGCAGGCGTTACCACTTCGCGGCCGGGCCAATCCACGGGGATGGCCGGCTGTTTCCGGACCGGGGGCGGGAGCGCGGAAGCCGGTTTCAATCCGGCCTGGCGGAGGCGCGCGCGAAGCGCGGAGAGGTCTCTCATAAATTGAACATAAAAATCATTCGATTGGGTTCGACGGCGCGCGTAACGCGCGCGTAAAAACCATCCGGCTCCCGGCATTATACGCCAACCGTACCCCCCTTCATATGACATTCGGCAATGACGAAAAATAAAAACCGGCGTACGATATTCGTGCACGTTGAGTTGACGGAAACAACTCCTCCTCTTTGGGCAAACCTCCGCCGGTATGGACCCGGCGGAGGTTTCTTTATCTCCATGGCGTCCGTCCGCTTTTCCCAAGCCCAAGCGCGCCGCGGGACCGGCATGCCGCCCGGGTGACAGCCTTGCGCGGGCACGACCCGGCGCCGCATATTGCCACAATCCTTCAAGTGTTGTATTCTTTACACCGCCATCGCATCCGATCCCTGGCTTCCGGCGGTCTTCCCGCGATCATGAAAAACCGAATTGCCTTTTTCCTGCTCTCCCTCCTGCTGGCTTCCTGCGGTATTGTCAGTATGCCCCAGGGCGACCTGTATTTCCAGGATGATTTTTCCGATCCTGGAAGCGGCTGGGACCGGGTGGAAGGGGCGGACGGCGTGACGGATTACGCCGACGGGACCTATAGGATTTTCTCGGCGACCGCCAATTACTACATGTGGGCGACCCCGGGACGGCAGTTTCCCGGCGACGTCCGGATCGAAGTCGACGTCAGAAAAAAATCCGGACCCAATTCGGACGTCTTCGGCGTGCTGTGCCGTTACCGGGATGAAAAGAACTTCTACATCCTGATGATCTCCGGCGACGGACAGGCCGGGATCGCCAAGCGCAGCGCCGCCGCGGACCTGGTCATGCTTTCGGGGGAATCGCTGAAATCCAATCCGGCCATCCATCCCGGTCTTTCCGCCAACCATTTGCGCGCCGATTGTTCCGGGACCAGTCTTTCGTTGTATGTGAACGACATCCTTGTCTCCACCGCCACCGACGCGGAATTCGCCGCGGGCGATGCCGGGCTGTGGCTCGGCGCGTACGATCATCCCGGAACCGATCTGTTTTTCGACAATTTTCTCGTGCGCAAACCTTGAGCCCTTCCCATCTTCCCCCATTTTGCTTTTATTGCGGAGAACTGATCTCCACCTGAAGCCGGAGCCATTGGGGAAGGAAGGGAGGGGGAAAAGTGTACACGGAAATCACGGATAAGATCCTGTGGCGCCGAAATTTTTTCAAAAAAAGGATCGGTGAAATCCGTTTCTTTCCGAGTACAATAAACTGGACTTCATGAGAGTCTACTTTGACCTGGTCGGCTGCCGCGTAAACGAAGCCGAAATCGAAAGCATGTCGGCGGAAGCGCGCGCGCTCCGTCACGAAATTGCGGCGACCCTGGGAGCCGCCGACTGGATCGTCCTCAACACCTGCACGGTCACGCGCGAGGCGGAACGCGACAGCCGGCAGAAGATCCGCCAGGCTCACGACCGCAATCCCGCGGCCCGCATCGCCGTAACGGGTTGCTGGGCGACTATGGAACCGGAGCGCGCCGCCGCGCTCCCAGGCGTGACGCGCGTGATCCCCAACGCCGAAAAAGAGGGCCTCATCCCCGCGATCCTCGGCGCGGAGGAACCGCCGGCCGCGGCCGCCTCGCCGATAACCGCACGCCGGCGGACGCGCGCCTACATAAAGATACAGGACGGGTGCGATAACGCCTGCGCCTATTGCGTCACGCGCCTGGCGCGCGGCCCCCTCCGCAGCCGCGCGATGGAGGCGATCATCGCCGATATCCTCGCCGCCCAGCGCATGGGCGCCAAGGAAGCGGTGCTGGCGGGCGTGCACCTCGGCGCATGGGGCCGGGACCTTGGAAGCGGATTGGTGCTTGAGGACCTTCTCGAAGACGTTCTTTCCCGGACGGTGATCCCGCGCCTGCGGCTTTCTTCGCTCGAGCCGTGGGATCTCCATCCGGACTTTTTCCGGTTGTGGCAGGACGAGCGCCTGTGCCCGCACCTGCACCTGCCGCTCCAATCCGGATGCGGATCTACCCTGCGGCGGATGAACCGCCGCACCTCGCCCGAGGAATACGCGGACATTGTGGAAGCGGCCCGCGCGCAAATTCCGGACCTCGCGCTGACCACCGACCTGATGGTCGGCTTTCCGGGCGAGGATGAATCGGAATTCCGGGAAAGCATCGGTTTCGCCGAGCGGATGCGTTTTGCGCGGCTGCATATCTTCCGCTTTTCGCCGCGTTTGGGCACGGCCGCGGCGGGCATGGTTCCGGCGGCCGCGCCGGAGGATATCCGCCACCGGGCGATGTGGGCGCGCCATATCGGCAGCCAATCCGCGGATAATTTCGCCCGCGCGTTTCTCGGCCGCGAGATGGATGTGTTGTGGGAGGCGGATACGCGCTGCGGCCTGCGCCGCGGCCTGACCGGCAACTTCCTCCGGGTGCGGGTTCAGTCGGAGGATATTCGGCCGAATACCATCTCCCGTGTGCGCTTGGTCTCGGTCGATCGCGGGGAAATAATAGGGGAACAAAAAGAGTAAATCTCACCGCCAAGCCCGCCCTGGCCGGGTAGGGCCAAGGATGCAGAGATCGCTGAGAGAATAAAAAATTATTCTTTGCGTCCTCTGCGTCTCTGCGGTGAAGATTACCCG
>CAZYSF010000524.1:0-2092 GCA_964649635.1 uncultured Anaerolineales bacterium
CCGGAGCCCGCGCCCCTCATGCCGCCAATCCAGTAAATAATCCCCGTCGTCAAGATCGGATTGACTGAATCCGGCCTCGGACCAGGCAACGGTCCGCTCCTGGAGCTTCTCACTTCGTAGGAATTGCCAGCTGGAGAAGAAAAGCATCCCATCGGGGATGAGCAGCCGCCGGCATGCGGTAAGAAAGGCAAGCCGTCCGGAATGACCGGGAATATGGTGGAGAACGGCGAATGCGAAGACATAATCCATGGATTCTTCGGAAATGGCGTTTTCCCATCCTGCCTCGAGAAAATCCGCGGCCTGGAAGGTTGCGAAGAAGGGATAGGCTTTACCGCGGGCGATTTCGAGCAGCCCGGTGCTGAGATCGAAGCCCGCATATCGGCCGTGAAAACCGCGGTCGGTGAGGTAATTCGCCGCATTGCCGTTCCCGCAGCCGAGATCGGCGACCGCGACGTCCGGCGGAATCCGGTCCAGCAGGCGCTGCGTGCCAGGTTGGACACTCCCGCGCGTGGCGGCGAAGGGCCCGGCGAGGGTTTGATAGAATTCCCGATTGAGGTCAACGAGGCGGCGGGCGATGTCTGATTTCACAACCGGAGATTATACAGAAGAAGAGCGCGCCCGGCTGGACGCCTGGAAGCGCGCGCGGGATTATTCCGATCCCGAACGCCGGGCAGCGGCGCGCGCGATCCTCCTCGAGGTGGCGGGCGGGGCGGAGCTGCGTCCGGCGCTGCACCGCCATCCGGCGCGCGGAGCCTACCTGAGCAAGGATTTCCTGATCGCCGAGTACCGCGCGATGACGGCCGCGGGCGAGCTGGCGGCGGATCCGGCGCTTTGGGAGCGCCTGAGGATGAAGCCGGTGCGCACGCTTTCGGGCGTGGCGACGGTCAGCGTGCTGACCCGCCCGTACCCATGCCCGGGCGGGTGCCTCTTCTGCCCGGATGATGTGCGCATGCCGAAGAGCTATATCGCCGACGAACCGGGCGCGTTGCGCGCCGCGCAAAATGCGTTCGATCCGTTTCGCCAGGGGGCCAGCCGCCTGGACTCGCTTGAATCGGTCGGGCACCCGACCGGCAAGGTCGAGCTGCTGATCCTGGGCGGAACCTGGAGCGCCTATCCGCAGGAGTACCGCGAGCAATTCGTCCTGCGCTTGCTGGATGCGCTGAACGGGGAGGATTCCGCCTCGCTTGCCGAAGCCCAGCGGAAGAATGAGCGCGCCGCGCGGCGCTGCGTCGGCCTGGTGGTCGAAACCCGGCCGGATATGATTACCTCCGAGGAATTGCGCAATTTGCGCCGGCTGGGGGTGACCAAGATCCAGGTCGGCTTGCAGAGCCTCGACGACCGGATCCTCGCGCTGAACGGCCGGGGGCACACGGTTGCGGACGCCCGGCGCGCATTCCGCCTGATGCGCGCGGCCGGGTTCAAGATCCAGGCGCACTGGATGCCCAATCTGCTGGGGGCGACGCCCCAAAGCGACCGCGAAGACTTCGCGCGGCTGTTCGACGACCCGGACCTGCGGCCGGACGAATTGAAGATCTACCCCACCATCCTGGTGAAGAGCAGCCTGCTTTATGCCTGTTACGAACGCGGGGAATATCATCCGTATTCCTACGACGACCTGATCGAATTAATCGCGGCGATCAAACCGCTCATCCCGCCGTATTGCCGGGTCAACCGTCTGGCGCGCGATATCCCCATGCGGCATGTGGCGGCCGGCAATACGCGATCCAACCTGCGCGAGGATGCCCAGCGTCTCATGGCCGCGCGCGGAACCCGCTGCCGCTGCATCCGCTGCCGCGAGGTGCGCGCGCGAAGGGTGGCGCGGGACGAACTCCGGCTTGACGAGATCAGCTACGAAGCGGGCGGAGGCGCAGAGCGGTTCCTATCCTTTATCGCCCCCGAGGATAAACTCGCGGGCTATTTGCGGCTCTCGCTTCCCGGCGGCCCGCACCCGGATCTGCGCATGCCGGATTTGGCGGGAGCGGCGATCGTACGCGACCTCCACATCTATGGGCAAACCGTGCCGATCGGGGAAAGCCAGGACGGGGCCGCGCAGCACTTCGGCTTGGGGAGCGAATTGCTGGCGCGGGCGGAG
>CAZYSF010000525.1:0-1554 GCA_964649635.1 uncultured Anaerolineales bacterium
GGTCGACCTCGCGATGGAAAGCGGAAGCGAGGACAACGTCTCGGCCATCGTTATTCAACTGAACACCCTGCCCGCGGCGGACCCGGGGAAGGAGCGGCTGCCGGCCCGCATGCTTCGCCGTTTGCTGGGCGGCGGGACGGCCGCGCCCCGGCCTGAAAAATAGCCGCCCGGCGAAAGACCCGATGCTATAATCCGGAGGACCATGGTAAAACCAGGAGACCGATTCGACAGGTTCGAGATCCGATCCCACATCGCCCGCGGCGGAATGAGCGACATCTACCGCGCCTACGATCCGGCGACGCGGCAGGATGTGGTGCTGAAGATCCCGGATGCCGCGGGGCTGGGCGATCCGGTGCAATTCGAGCGCTTCCAGCGTGAATTGGAGGTCACCCAAACCCTCCATCATCCGACAATCCAAAAGGGACTCGGGTCGGGCGTATTCGAACGAATTCCTTATCTGGTCGCGGAGTACGTCGAGGGGCGTTCCCTGCGCGAGATCATCGACGCCGAAGCTCCACTTCCCCCGGACCGGGCGGCGGGAATGATCCGGAAAATCGCGGACGGGATCGCGTATTGCCACGAGAACGACGTTGTCCACCGGGACCTGAAACCGGAAAATATTCTCATCACCGCCGCGGGCCAGCCGGTGATCCTGGATTTCGGCCTGGCGCTGACGCGCAAAGGGCGGCGGGTGACGTACCCCAGGCTGTCTTCCATCGCCGGAACGCCCGAATACATGGCGCCCGAGCAGGTGGACGGGCAGCGCGGCGACCGGCGGACCGACGTCTATTCGATTGGAGTGATTTTCTTTGAGATGCTGGCCGGGCATCCGCCCTTCGGAGGGGACAGCCCGATGGCGGTGATGGGTCAGCACGTCTTCGGCGCGATCCCCCGCCCCGACGAGGAACAGCCGGCCGTATCCGAAGCCCTGGCGGCGGTCATCGTCCGCTGCCTGCAGAAAAAACCGGACGACCGCTTTGCGGATGTGCGCGCGTTTCTGCAGGCGCTTGATCACCCGGAGGCGGTCGACCTGTCCATTCTGCAAACGGCGGGTGGAAAACCCGCCGCTGATCCCTACCTGCGCAACCAGCTTCTCCTGGCGCTGGCGATCAGCCTCGGGATCCTGCTCCTCCTGGCCTTAGCGGGGCTTGTCCTGCAGTGGGTCCGGTTCGGGAAATAAACGGTTGATTTGTTTACGGCGAGCAATATAAAACCACAAAGGGCTCAAAGAGCGCAAAAATCAACGCCGCCAAAGGCGGCGGCTTTGATTCAACACACCTGAGGGAAGGTGTGCCATTACCAGTTCATTTTATTTTTTTTATTGCGTAAGATCCGTATGTCATTATTCTCCCCCGTCAGGATCCGACCTCCACCACCCACGGAAAACACGGATATGCACGGAAGAATCCGGTAAATAAATCCGTGACTCTCCGTGAGCTCCGTGGATAGAAATGGTTTTACGGAAGGTGCCTCATCCCCCACCCCTCCCCCTCCTCCTGGCATAAGTCAGGAGAAGGGGGAGGGGGTTGGGGGTGGGGATGAGGAAGTACGTGT
>CAZYSF010000526.1:0-7557 GCA_964649635.1 uncultured Anaerolineales bacterium
CCCGGCCACCGCCGCGCGCGGCGAAAGGATGACCTCGCCCAGGACAGTGTTTTCGTCGGCGACTTCCTTGAGTGGCTTCACGCGCGGCAGAATCTTCAGACCGCAAATTTCAACCTCCGACGGTATGACCTCGCCCTGAACCAGGAGGATATCGCCCGTCTGAATGATCTCATCCCCGCGCGGACCGAAGGCAAGATGCCCGCTGCGCGAGACGCCCAGGATGTTGATCCCGAACCTCCGCGCCCAATCTCCCTCTTTGATGTTGATCCCGGACATGCAGGAACCTTCCAGAACCTGCAATTCGCTGAGGTTTTTTCGCAATCCGTACAGGCCGGTCAGTTCGGCATGCAGGCGTTCGGAGCGCGCCACCTGTCCGGCCGGGAACCGCGCCGGGAGAATCCGCCGGCCCAGGATGGTCAGGTAGAGCGCGCCGATGATGACGATCCCCACGCCGATCGGGAGGAAATCCAGAAGTCCGAAGGGCTTGTACCCGGCCATGCGCAAGGCATCCGAAACAATGATGTTCGAGGTGGTCAGCAGCGTGGCCATGCCGCCCAGAATCGTTCCGAACGCCAGCGGGATCAGCAGTTTCGAGGGGGCGATCCGCGTCCGGCGCGAGAGCGCGATGACGGCCGGCATCAGCACGCCCGCGGCGGCGATGTTGTTCATGAACAATGAAAGCAGCGCGGCCGCGATGACGGTCACGAACACCAGCCGCGCTTCGTTCCGTTTGCCGAGCTTGAACATCTGCTGGCTGAGGAATTTTGAGATCCCGGACTGATGCATGCCTTCCGAGACGATGGAGATCGCGAGAATGGTCATAACCGCCGAACTGGCGAATCCGCCGAAGGCTTCCTGCGGGGTCACCAATCCGGTCAGCCCGAGCAACGCCAGCGCGACCAGGGCAATAAGGTCCGGCCGCACCCGGCCCTGGATAAGCAATAAGGAAACAACTGAGAGAATTACGAGGAGGAGTATTTCCGCAGCAGTCATGCTGCGGAAATTATAAGCCCAAGCCCGGAGCTGTGCGGGATTAAATTTTCGGGAAAACGACCTTCCCGCCGGAGACTCATGGACCGGCGGCGACCACGGGCGAGAGCTGAATCCACAGGCTGCCGCCGTCGCTGGTCTGCACCAAACCGTATTCGGATCCCTTCCGGACCGCCGCCCAACCCTGCTGCGCGCTGACGAAATCGAACTGCCCATCCCAGGTGACCGAGGCGAGCTTTGTCCAACTGTTTCCAGCCGTATCGGATCGGAAGATTTCCTTCCCGAGCGCCCAGATCCGGTTTCCATCCAGGGTGAAGATGTCGCCTCCGGGATATGCCTGGGGGGATGTCGCGCCGTTGAAATTCGAGCGGTATAGAAGGCTGGTACTGCCCGCGGCCGGATCCCCCATGTCGGTGCATTCCACGCCCAGATACACAAGATTGCTGTTGAGGAACGGCGCGTGCACCCGGCACGCAAATTGGTCCGCGGTGAAGAGCTCCGGGTGATCGGCGGGCGCAGCCAGGGAAACCGGATCCCAACTGGAACCGCCGTCTTTCGTGTGGAACAGGAAGGCGCCCGGACGGACTCCGTTACAATCCCCTGTCATCCAGCCGTTCGCAATGTCTGCAAAAACCAATCCGGTTTTCGTACAACTCTGGATTCCGCCGTCAATCATCGGGTCAATCACGCGCGTCCAGGTTGCGCCGCTGTCGGCGGTGCGGTACAGCGCGACGTAATCGTGATTCATGCCCGCCCCCACATGCGCCATCAACCAGCCGTTCCGGGTGCCGGAAAAAACAATGTGCGAGACCCAATACGTCTCCGTCAAACCGGAAGTATCCAGTTCGGCGCCCGCCTGCCAGGTGGCGCCCCCGTCGGCGGTGCGCCACACCACCGGGTTCGCGGGAACGCCCGCGGGAATTGACGCGTGGTACGTCACCCAGGCCGTTTGCGTATCCGCAAAGTATCCGATCGCCGCCGACACTTCCGCGCCGGCCGATGGAGCGGGTTCCGGCGGGGTGACTTCAACCCACGCGGCTCCGCCGTCCCGGGTGCGGAAGACGCGGTTGGCGGCGCCGCTCGCCCGTGGGCCGCCGATCCCCCAGCCATTTTGGGCATCCAGCATTTCCAGACGCTGAATGTCAATCGCCGCTCCCGCGTCCAATCGCGGAACCGCAAGCGGATCCACCGTCGGCGTGGGAGTATCAGCCGGTGAAGACGGAGTAGGAGTCTGCGAAGAATCGGGATGGCCGCCGGACGGAAGCGTGGCGATCGTCGGAGTGGCGCGCAACGTATCCCACGGGATCGCCGTCGGATTTCCCGGCCGTGTCAGATTGCACGCCGCAAGCGCGATCAGCAGCAAGCCGCTTCCCATTAGTTTTATCCGTGTGTCCATTCGCAGCTCCTCCTTTACACTATCGTCCCGGAGTGTATCATTTTCCAGCTTTATAAATCCCATTATTAAAGCGGTGATTACCCTGCGCTATCCGGAATCGCCGAAGTTTGACACCCCCATATCAAGGTTATACTATTGGCAGGATATCTACATCCATCCGGCGAAAATAACGCCTCTCCTTTGGGTACAAAAACCGTGCCATATTGCGCTGCGAACGGCATGGGAAAACCGGTTCTTAAGTCAATTGCCGCGGGATCCGATGAAAAAAAGCGTTTCGCTTGTGCTCCCCCTGCTTCTCCTATCCTTTTTCGCCTGGAGCTGCCGCCCGGCCGCCGTTTCCCCGTCCCAGCATAAGGTTACGGCGGTGGAAAATTTTCTCGCCGACATCGCCCAGAATATCGCCGGTGACCGCCTGGTCGTGAACCCCCTAATTCCCTACGGAATCGAACCGCATGAGTTTGAACCGACGCCCCGGGATATGATCACGGTCTCGGGAAGCGGTCTGTTGATTGTAAACGGAGGCGGATTGGAAGGTTGGCTGGAAGGCGCGCTGAAAACCGTCGGCGGAACACGGATCGTTGTTACCGCGTCGTCCGGTCTGGCGGATCGCTCCGGAGGAGATGGATCCGCCCAATCCGATTCCGATCCCCACTACTGGCTGAACCCGATCCTGGTTAAAACGTACGTTGCCAACATCCTCGAGGGATTGGTACAGCTCGATCCGGCGGGTGAATCCATCTACCGCGGAAACGCGGACGCGTACACGGCTGCGCTTGACGAATTGGATCGGTGGATTGAAATTCGGGTTGCCACGGTCCCCTTCGATAAGAGAATCCTGATCACCAACCACGAAAGCCTTGGATACTTCGCCGACCGATATGGATTCAATATTCTGGGCGCGATTTTTCCCGGCGTCAGTCCGGATGCTCAACCCACCGCTTCCCAGATGGCGGACCTTGTCGAAAAAATACGCGCTTCCGGCGCCAGGGCGATTTTCCTCGAGTCGGGCGTCAATTCCCAAATGGCGGAACAAATCGCGCAGGAAACCGGCTGTCGTGTTGTCACCGGTTTGTACACGCATTCGCTCACCCCTCCCGGTGGCGTCGCTTCCACGTATCTGGACATGATGAGATATGATGTGAATCTCCTCGTGGAGGCGCTAATATGACGGAAAACCAACTCGTACCCAAATGCGAGAATGCCCGGCTGGAATTTTTACATGTGAATGCCGGCTACAACGGAACGCTGGCGCTTGAGGATGTTTCCTTTAATATCCCCCAGGGGGTTCGGGTCGCATTGGTGGGTCCCAATGGCGCCGGGAAATCCACTCTTTTTAAAGTCATGACTCGCCTGATGCCCATTCGCACGGGCGAGGTCCTAATTCACGGTCTGCCGCTGGGCCATCATTTGGACTGTTTGGCTTACGTCCCCCAGCGGGATGAAATTAATTGGCGGTTTCCGGCGACGGTTCAGGATGTTGTTTTAATGGGGAGATTCGGTAAGAAAAGATGGCTGAAAAAATTAGATAAAACTGATATTGATGTGGCTATGCGAAGTATGGACCAGATGGGCATTTTATCGATCCGCAACACCTCCCTCGCCGATCTGTCGGGCGGGCAACAACAGCGGGTGTTCCTTGCCCGTGCGCTAGCCCAGGAACCGCATATCCTCCTTATGGACGAACCTTTCAACGGCGTCGATCAGACGACGCAGGAAAAGGTGATCGAAATCCTCGATCACCTGCGCAGCATGTGCGTCACAACCCTGGTGGCGACCCACGATCTGAATCTTGCGGCCAGCAAGTTCGACCAGGTCATCCTGCTCAATCACAAACTGATCGCCGCCGGTCCGCCGGGCGAGGTGATGCGCAAGGACGTCATCCGCCAGGCGTTCGGTTCCAGCGCGCTCGATTTCGACAACCTGGTCGTGGTCGATCAGTGCTGCCCGGAGTGAATCCCCGATGATCGACTTCCTCTTCGCCCCACTGCAATTCGAATTCATGCAGCGCGCCTTCGTCGCCGTCGGACTCGTCTGCGTGTTGTGCGCCGTCGTCGGCTGCTTCGTCATTCTCCGCTCGATGGCGTTCCTGGGGGACGCGATCGCGCATTCGATTCTGCCCGGCGTGGCGGTGGCGTATCTGCTGGGCGCCAATCTGACCCTTGGCGCGCTCGTCGCCGCCGGGGCCGTCGCGGCCGGGATCTCATTCATTTCCCGGAAGGGCGCGTTGCAGGAGGATACCGCGATCGGGATCCTCTTCTCGTCAGCGCTGGCGCTCGGGATCGCGCTGATCAGCACCATCCGCTCCTACGCCACCGACCTAAGCCATATCCTGTTCGGCAACCTGCTCGGAGTCCGGCCGGAGGATCTGCTCGGAATCGCCGTGATCGGCGCCGGCATCCTCCTGCTCCTGTTCCTCGCCTACCGCCCGCTGCTGGTCGTCACCTTCGACCCGATCCTGGCCGCCACCCTCCGCCTTCCGATCGAGCTGCTGCGGACCGCTTTCCTGATCATCATCGCGCTGACGATCGTTGTTTCGCTTCAGATTACCGGAGTCGCGCTCGTGACCGCCATGCTGGTCACTCCCGCCGCCACCGCATACCTGCTGACACGCCGGTTTCCTTCGATGGTTGTGCTCTCCGCGCTGTTCGGGCTCCTTGCCGGGATCATCGGCTTGTATGCGAGTTTTTACTTAAACATCGCATCCGGCGCCTCCGTCGTGTTATCCGCGACCGGCTTCTTTCTGCTGGCGTTTCTTTTTGCCCCCCGCAAAGGCTGGGTTACGGCGCGAATCCGCCAACAGCGTCCGGGTTGATGGATCCGGGATCCCCGGGGGAAACCAGCGCACCGCCATGCAGGCTGCGCTGGTCTAGAAGAGTGTTGAAAAATGAAGGAACTGGTGTCATTGCGAGCGACCGGAGGGAGCGAAGCAATCTCCCCCTGCGGAAAAAGCAGGAGATTGCTTCGCCTGTCCCGGTTGGGGTTGGCCGGGATCGCTTCGCTCCCCCCGCTTCGTAACCAATACTGCTCAAAGAGCAAGGGCGAGCAGTTTTGCTCCGCGGGGGCAGGCTCGCAATGACATCCTCAACTTTCTTCAACAACCTGCTAGAAGATTCCTACATAGAAAATCAGATAGACAATAATCCCAAGCACCGCCGTCAGCGCATATAAGACAAGCGCCGCCCGCATGAACAGTTTATAGTCGTTAAAGCGGAGTTTCCGCGGAACCCAGTTGTTGACTCGCAGAACGATGAACAATCCCAAGCCGGCGCTCGCCGTTCCAAGCAGCGCATGCAGGGTCGTGACCGCGATGCCGGCCTGCAACAGGCCGGCGGGCAGCGCCGGCAGGACGGTATTCAGGAAGGAACCGATCATGACCGCCGCAACTACGACGATGTTGAGGATGACCGCCGCGGTTTGCACGATGCAATGGGACCGGTCCCGGCGCCGGATTCTCAACTGCCATCCAACGACAAGCAGAAGGATGGATAACAGGATCAGCACAAGTGAGGCGTCGGCAAAGAACGGAGCAAATGTTCCCAAGAATCCCGGACCCGAAAATATTTCGTCCATATTCACTCCCTGGCCTTAAGATTTTTTCCACCCGGACACAATGCTTCATCCCAATCCGGTTTTTGGGGAATATGGCGGCGTTCCGTCTGCGGGCGGCCGCCCGCCGAGGTATTCCGTCCCCCCCAGGATTATACGGTTTTATGGAATTGCCGATTTCCCCCTCCCCGCCGGTCTTGACACTCCGGTTGATTCAGGTAATATTGTGATGCTCACTTTCACCGCTTACTCACCTGCCGGGATAATGCGCAGGCCCGGTAGAATGACAGCAAACTGGCCCACTAGCTCAATCGGTAGAGCAGCTGACTCTTAATCAGTTGGTTGAGGGTTCAAGTCCCCCGTGGGTCACCACCCTTTGTTCCCGACTGGTTATTCCAAACGCCGTGATTCCCAATGAATGTCCGCCCCTGAGCCGGGCCTTTTCCGTGAAGCAGCCTTTTCCATTTCGGATTTTTTTTGACGCTTGAACACTCCGCCTCGCCATCATCCGGCCGCCCTTTTTTGTCCATCCTTCCCAACCAAGAAATGAGAGCCCATTCATGAACATATCCGAACTCGAAAAAACGTCCCTTGTCGATCTGCGCCGCATGGCCAAGGAATTTGAAATTCCCAGCGGCGCGCGGATGAAAAAGGAAGACCTGATCCTGCGCCTGCTTCAGGCGAATGCCGAGCGCCAGGGGCTGGAGCTGCGCGGCGGGATTCTGGAAATCGTCGACGAGGGCATCGGGTTCCTGCGGGCGGATCATTACCTCCCCGGCCAGAACGACATTTACGTCTCGCAATCCCAGATCCGGCGGTTCAGCCTGCGCACCGGAGATATGGTGATCGGCCAGGTGCGCGCGCCGAAGGAGACCGAGAAATATTACGGCCTGCTGCGGGTGGAGGCGATCAACGGGTTGGACCCAGAAGCCGCCAAACAGCGTCCGATTTTCGAGGACTTGGTGCCGATCTTCCCGGATCAGCGCTTCGACCTGGAGACCGATCCGCGCGAACTGACCACCCGCCTCCTGAACCTGGTCGCCCCGATCGGGCGCGGCCAGCGCGGCCTGATCGTCTCCCCGCCCAAGGCCGGCAAAACAACCGTCCTCAAGCAGATTGCCAACGCCATCTCGATCAAATACCCCGACGTACACCTGATGGTCGCCCTTATCGGCGAACGCCCCGAGGAAGTGACCGATATGGACCGCTCGGTCGACGCCGAGGTGATCGCCTCGACCTTCGACGAACCGGTCACCTCGCACGTCCGCGTGGCCGAGATTGCGCTCGAACGCGCCAAACGGCTGGTGGAAATCGGCCATCACGTGGTCATACTGCTCGATTCGATCACCCGCCTCGGACGCGCGTATAACCTCGTCGTCACCCCGTCCGGGCGGACCCTCTCCGGCGGCCTCGATCCGGCGGCGCTGTATCCGCCCAAGCGGTTCTTCGGCGCCGCGCGCAACATCGAGGACGGTGGATCGCTCACGATCATCGCCACCTGCCTGGTCGACACCGGCTCGCGGCTGGACGACGTGATCTACGAGGAGTTCAAAGGCACGGGCAACATGGAACTGCTCCTTTCGCGCAAGCTCCAGGAACGCAGAATCTTCCCGGCTTTCGACATC